>JAOAEN010000033.1 GCA_026416775.1 Dehalococcoidales bacterium | reverse complement strand
CCCGATAAGCGATGGCGTGGCACCGCTCCTGAGGAGATAGCCTGCGGCGGAGCCGTATCCATCGCGGATGGCACGGAGGAGCATCAGCATTGATTCGGGCGGGGTCTGCCAGAAAAACTCCGGCAGTTTCCTGAACTCATCCGGCATCCGCGCTTCGTGCTGGAGCCGCCCCAGGAGCCGCTGGATGTGCGGGGTGGAAAGGGCATAGTCTTTTGCCACATCCTCATCGGGGACGCCGAGCACGCTCAGGAGAATGCCCGCAAGGATGCCCGTCCTGTCCTTGCCGGCGGCGCAGTGGAAGACGAGGGGAAGGTTCTCCTTCCGCGCGATGGTCTCAAGCGCGGTGACGATGCGCCTGCCGAACCATTCCTGCCTGATAAGGTGGACATAAAACTCGCCCATGCCGGGGAACCCGTCGAAGGTCGGCATCCCGTGGCCCTGGAATTCGTCATCGGGGGCGAAGGGGACGCAGCGGTAGCAGAACCCCGACTGAAGGAGCGTTTCTCTGCCGCGGCGTTCCACTTCCCAGTCGCTCCTGAGGTCAAGGATGGTTTTAAGCCCGAGTTCCCTCAGCCGGGCAAGGTCGTTGGCGGTCATGCCGTGAAGGGTACCGCTGCGGAAGATGCGCCGCCAGGCAACAGTAGAACCGTCTTCGGTGCGGTAGCCGCCGAGGTCGCGGAAATTGATTATCCTTTCAAACTCAATTTCCCTGCGGTGGGGCGTGTTCATCTGCTTTCTTTCGGTGTCTTTCTTCACCGCGCCTGTGGGCATGGTGCCTGCGGTAGACCCAGGCCTTGCGGTCGGCGATATCGCGGTCGTAGAGGAAGCGGTTTAAGAGGATGCGTCCCATCCTGACATTCGGCTTTTCTATCGGGGGCTGGGCGGTAAGGCGTTTGATGATGAGGATGAGCGCCATCGCGGTGAAGCCCAACGTTACGGAGAGCGGGTCATGAAGAATGGCGCTGAAGACCGGCAGCAGGAGCGTACCGACGAGTATCGGCACCGGGGTGCGGCGGGTGAAGATGATGACGACCACTACCGCGGTAAAAAAGGCCACGGTGGTCCAGGGGGTAACATCCTTGTTGAGGATGGGCAGGACGATTATTATCCCCAGGCTTGTGGCGACTCCCCTTCCCCCGTGGAAGCGCAGGAACACCGGCCAGTTGTGCCCCACGATCGCCGCAAGCCCCACGGTGAGCTGCTGCCCGGCGTCAAGCCCCACCCGCCATGCGATGAGCACCATGAGCATGCCCTTGAAAAAGTCCCAGGCGCCCACCGCGATTCCGAGCTTCTTGGAGACCGTGCGCCAGAGGTTGCCGCCGCCTATCTGCTGGGTGCCGTTCCAGCGCAGATCGATCCCGCGCGCCCTGGCGGCAAGATAGGCAAACGGGATTGAACCGACCAGATAGGCAAGCACGACAAGCATTACCCAGACGAGGATATTACCCATCAGTGTCACCCCCGGTATGTGTCCCGAATGGAGATAACATCATGGCCTTTGCGATGCCCGCGGAATGCCGCGCTCCCGCGCGAGCCGAATGAGCCCCTCGGCTGCCGTGACGGGTACCATCACGCCGCCTAGCCCGACCTCATGGCTTTCCCCGATCCCGTGGTAGTCACTGCCGCCGGTGACGATTAGCCCGTACCTTTCTGCCAGACTTAGCGTGGCGGAAGTTGCCTCGGGGGTATTATCCCGGTAGTAGGCTTCCACACCGATAAGCCCGGCGGGTTTCAGTTCTTTCAGCCAGCCTTCGGGGTTTGCCACGGTGAAAGGATGGGCAAGCACGGGCAGCCCCCCGCCATCCAGAACGAGCCTCACCGCCTCCTGAGGTGTCATCTTCTTGCGCTCAACGTAGGCCGGGCATCCCCGGCCGATATATTTTTCAAAGGCTTCTTCAAAACTGCTGATGTAGCCCTTTTCCAGCATTGCCCGGGCGATGTGGGGACGCCCGATGCTGCCATCTCCGGCAAGTTCCTGGACACGTTCCCACTCAAGCGGCATGCCAAGCCCGGCAAGTTTCTTCACCATGCCCTGCGCGCGGTTTTCCCGCGAGGTGCGGAACTCTTCCAGGGCTTCCCGGAGCCTGCGATCGGTGTGGTCAATGAAGTAGCCGAGCATGTGGATTTCACCGTCCGCAACATCGGTGCTGATCTCTACGCCCGGGATGAAGGTCAGTCCGGGATATTCCTCTGCGGTGCGCGTGGCTTCCTCAATACCGTCCACCGAGTCGTGGTCGGTCAGGGCGAGGTATTCCAGCCCCCGGGCTACCGCCATACGGATGATTTCCCTGGGCGAATACCTGCCGTCGGAAGCGGTGGAATGCACGTGCAGGTCAACCTTGCTCATGGCTTATCAAGCTCCCGGTAGATGCGCTGGATGCGGCTTGCCCGCCCGCTTGTCCTGTCCACCTCAACAAGGATGGCGTTGAGGACGGGTTTTCCCCTGCCCACGGAAAGGTGGTGGGGCATCATCGTGAGAAAGCGCTGGATGACGGAATCGGCATCATCGCCGATGACCGAATCGTCCGGCCCGGTCATGCCGATATCGGTCACGTAGGCGGTACCCTGCGGCAGGATGCGTGCGTCAACCGTACCCACGTGGGTATGGGTGCCCAGCACCGCGCTGACCCTCCCGTCAAGGTAGCGCCCCAGTGCCACCTTCTCCGAAGTCGCTTCGGCATGGAAGTCAATGACGATGACCTTCGGTCTTGGCGAAAGACTTTCCAGGAGGCTGTCCATTGCCCGGAAGGGACAGTCGTAGCTGCTCATGAATGTCCTGCCGATAAGGTTGACCACGAGGACGTCTTTGACGATCCGCCACCCCCGCCCCGGTACCCCGGCGGGATAGTTTAGCGGTCTCAGGACGGGGACGTCCTCATCAAGGTAGGGGATGATCTCCTTCTGCGCCCAGATATGGTTTCCTGAGGTGATGACGTCCACCCCGCAGCTTAAAATCTCCTGGGCGGTTGCCACAGTGAGCCCGAAGCCGCCGGCGGCATTTTCACCGTTGGCGATGACGAGGTCTATCGCGTACTCGCTGCGGAGGGGCGGTACGAATTCCTGCACTGCCTGCCTTCCCGGCTTGCCGACGATGTCTCCGATGGCCAGAATTATCATGCTAAGATATTTCCTTTTTCTCCTTGGTCCCGTGCGGCAGGTTAAACATTTTTCAGGAGTTTGCTATTTCGTCGGCAAGCCTGAGGGCAAACTGGTCGGTCATGCCGGCGATATAGTCCACAATGCCCCGCCCGGCAGGCTCACCGGGGCGGTAGAACTCTGGCGGCACCCTGTCCTGATGGGTGGTAAAGTAGCCGTAGAGCAGGCGGAGCACCTCCCTTGCCCGGTTTGCCTGCGGCGAGTTTGAACATGGTTGATAGACATTCTTGAAGAGGAACTCGTTCATGATATAGGCAGCTTTCAGCACCGGTTCGCTCATCCTGATGTACCGCTTTTCTCCTATTCTATCAGGTCTCTGGCAGGTGCGCACGTCCCATGAGGTGATGATGATGTCGCTCACCATGGTGTTGATGCGCTGGGAGGGGGAAAGCCCGAGCACCCTCACCGCTTCAAGGGGCAGATCCCTTTCCCGGATGATTCCGGCGCGGATGGCATCGCCGATGTCGTGGTTGATGTAGGCAACCATGTCAGCGATCTTTACCACCTCGCCTTCAACGGTGCCGACCTCACCCCATTCCTCGCCGAGGATGTCGCCGGTGCGCGACTTGGAATGGTTGACGATCCCGTCCCTGACTTCCCAGGTGAGATTGAGCCCGCGTCTTTCGTTTTCCAGCCGGTCAACGACGCGCAGGCTCTGCTCGTTATGGCGGAAGCCATGCGGGGAAAGCTCGTCAAGCACTTCCTCGCCAACGTGCCCGAACGGGGTGTGTCCCAGGTCATGACCGAGGGCGATGGCCTCGGTGAGGTCTTCGTTCAGGGCAAGTGCCCGGGCAACGGTGCGGGCAATCTGCGCCACTTCGAGCGTGTGGGTGAGCCGGGTGACGAAATGGTCACCGGGCGGGGCGATGAAGACCTGCGTCTTGTGCTTCAGGCGGCGGAAGGCCTTGCAGTGGATAATGCGGTCGCGGTCGCGCTGAAAGGCGGTGCGGATGGGGTCAGGGGCTTCGGGACGCTCTCTTCCCCGTGAAAGCCGGCTCCTTGCTGCCAGCGGAGAGAGGCTTTCTTCCTTCTCCTCGGTAAGCTGGCGAATGCGAAGCTCCTCGATCACTTGATGCCCAGTTTGTCTTCCACCCGTGCAATGATGTCGCGCGTGACGTCAATCATATCGGGGCTGACGGATATTGATGTGATGCCCCATTCCACCAGCTTTTCGGTGATCTCCGGATAGACCGATGGTGCCTGCCCGCAGATGGAGCAGGTGATCCCGGCGGCCCTGCAGCCCTTGACTACCCTTTCAATGGAAAGCATGACGGCTTCATCGCGCTCGTCAAAGGTGCTGGCAAGCCTGGCGCTGTCCCGGTCGACGCCGAGGGTGAGCTGGGTCAGGTCATTGGAGCCGATGGATATCCCGTCAATGCCCACCGCGATGAACTTCTCAAGCAGGATAACGTTGGAGGGTACCTCGCACATCATCCAGATCTTGAAGGTGGGCGAGCGTGCTAGTCCCTCTTCCGCCATAATCCTGACCGTGCGCTCAAGCTCGGATACCGTCCGCACGAAGGGGATCATCACCCAGAGGTTATCGTATTTCTCCCTCACCTTCTTGATGGCGGCAAGCTCGAGCTTGAAGGTGGCAACATCGGTGATGTAGCGTGAGGCACCCCGGTAGCCGAGCATGGGGTTTTCCTCGTCCTGCTCGTATTTCTCGCCGCCCTTGAGGGCCTTGTATTCGTTGGACTTGAAGTCATTGGTGCGGTAGACCACCTGGCGCGGGTAGAATGCCCGGGCGAACTTCTCAAGCCCGCTGGCAAGCTTATCGACGAATTCCTGCCCCCTTCCCTGCTCGATCATGTAGCTGGGATGCTCACCGATCTGGGCGACCATGAACTCGGCACGTAGTAGCCCGATGCCGTCAACATCGCGCTGGGCAACCCGGTCAACAAGGTCGGGCTGTGCCAGGTTGACGAGGACCTTGGTCCTCGTCTTGACCTCACCGCGGGCGCGTGTGCGGGTTTCTTTCTTCACTTCTACCCTGCCGTCGTAGACCTTACCCGAGCTGCCGTCCACGGTGATGATCTGCCCGTCCCTGAGGGCGGTGGTGGCTTTCTCACAGCCGACCACGCAGGGGATACCAAGCTCGCGGCTGACGATGGCGGCATGGGCGGTCCTCCCGCCGCGGTCGGTAACGATGGCGGCAGCCCGCTTCATCGCCGGGACAAAGTCCGGGGTGGTCATCTCGGCAACAAGGATATCCCCTTCCTGTACCTTGTCAATGTGGGCTGGAGAGGGGACGATCTTCACCGGGCCCGAGGCAATCCCCGGGCTTGCCGGGGCGCCGGAAAGAAGCACGGCGGCTTCAATAACGTGATCATGGGTGACTGCCCCTTCCCTGATCGTGGTGACCGGGCGCGTCTGGACAATATAAATCTTGTCCCCTTCCTTTGCCCACTCCACGTCCTGGGGATACCCGTAGTGCTTTTCCAGCGTCTTGCCGATTCTGGCAAGGGAGGTGATATCATCGTCGGTGATTTTCTGCTTTTCCTGCTCCTTCCGGGTAAGGTGCACCTTGACGTTATCCGCCTTGCCGTGGGCACCGGTCTTCTTGACGAGCTTCCATTCCTGTTTCTTGACCTCTTTTCTCAGGATGAGCAGGCTTTCCTTGTCAACGACGTAGTGGTCCGGGGTGACATCGCCGGAGACACCCATCCCGCCAAGCCCGAGGACCGCCTCAATGACGATCTTTCCCCGGTCGTTCGTGGTGGGATCCACGGTGAACATGACCCCCGAGGCATCCGACTGCACCATGCGCTGTACCGGCACGGCAATCCCCACCCTGAAATGGTCAAAACCGTGCTCGTTGNGGTAGAAGATAGCCCTTGCCCCGAAGAGTGAGGCCCAGCATGCCTGCACGGCGCTGACCACATCGTCGTCTCCCTCCACGTTGAGGAAGGTCGCCTGCTGCCCGGCGAATGAGGCTTCGGGCAGGTCTTCGGCAGTGGCGGAAGAGCGCACCGCCACAAGCCCCCCGCCCATTGCCGCATACGCCTGTTTGATCGCCCGGACAGTCTCCATGGGCATGGGAACGCTCTTGACAAGGTTCTGTATCTTCTCCGCGGTTTCCTGGAGCTGTTTTGTGTTGTGTACGTCAACGGGTTCAAGGAGGGTTCTTATCCTCTCGCGTAGCCCCGATTTCTGGATGAAATCATAATAAGCATGGGCGGTAACGATGAAGCCGGGGGGCACGGGGATACCGATGCCGGTCATCTCTCCCAGGTTGGCACCCTTCCCGCCGACCATGGAGATATCTCCCTTGCCGACTTCCTTGAACCAGACAACTAGCCTGTCACTTAACCCCATTATTTCCTCCGTTCGTGTGGTAAATGGGATGGTAACTTGGTTGAGCGGGCTGACATTTTGCATTATAACATATCAGTGGTGCTGACTTTCAACTTTTATACCCCGCCAGTGCCTGCGGGTGTCTCCACGGCCTGTGTCCCATGGGGACTCAGGAGGCAGGAAGACCTTTTCCCGCACGAACGGTTTTCTTTGTATCCTGTAATATTTTCATGCCCCTCGGACGTTGAGAGTCCAGCCTGCTTGAAGAAGGGAAAAACAATTTCCGGGATGTGGCCAATCTTTTGTCCCTTTCTCCAGCCGGGAAAGTGGTTGCGGATAATGGTGGGGGGAGGTAAGGGGAAGTGAATGCCGCAAGCTGCAACAGGCTGTGCTGGCGGCGGTTGGCAGGCATCATCCGCAATATCGTATAATTGGGAAAACGTAATGGCGGGCCGCGAGAGGGATCCCATGCGCTGTGCTATCCTTGCCGATGTTCACGGTAACCTCGTTGCGCTTCAGGCGGTGCTTGATGATATCAGGGCAAGGGGCGGGGTGGACGAGGTCTGGTGTCTCGGGGATATCGTCGGCTACGGTCCCCATCCCCATNAGTGTATTGAGGTCGTGCGTAACCTGGGCAGCATATGTGTTGCCGGGAACCACGACCTTGCTGCCATCGGCAGGCTGGATACCGTCTATTTCAACCCGGCGGCGGAGGTGGCGGTCCGGTGGACGGCTTCACAGCTTACCGAAGCCGATATCGTATATCTCGGGGCGCTTCCGCTTGCGGTGAACCAGGGAGATTTTCTCCTCGTGCACGGAAGTCCTGCCGAGCCGGTCATGGAATACGTGTATTCCAGCGAGGTTGCGGCAAGGAATTTCGGGCTTTTCTCCCTCAGTTACTGCCTTGTCGGGCACACGCACGTGCCGCTCGTCTTCCGTGAGGAGGACGGTGCTTATCCTGCCCTTTCTCTTGGTAACGGTTCCCTCGTTGCATTTGACCGTTGCCGTCTCATCTTCAATCCGGGAAGCGTGGGACAGCCCCGTGATGGCGACCCGCGTGCAAGCTATGCCGTCTATGACGGTGACAGGAAGGTGGTTGAGCTCCACCGTGTGGCGTACGATATCGGTCAGACCCAGCAGGCAATGCTCGCGGCGGGGCTTCCGCTATCGCTTATCACGAGGCTGGAAGCGGGCAGGTGACCGTGTCTTGACAAACCCCCGTCCAGCATTTACGATGGTCATTGAGGTCGTGCTAGACGGGGAGCTAGCGGTGCCCTGTACCTGCAATCCGCTACAGCAGGGTTGAATTCCCGGCTTGAGGCTTCCATCTGGTAGGACTGCCCGTGTTAAGCGGCGTTGAAGGCTGGGTCCTGCGCGGCAGAGGGCTATGAACCCCGTCAGGTCCGAGAGGAAGCAGCGGTAAGTAGTTTTGCTCTGGGTGCCGCAGGTCTGCCTGGCTGGAGCCGGCTGGCATGGGTAAGCTGTTAGGTGGGGTCGAGGGCGGGTGCACGACCTCGCACGGGGCTTCATGGTGGATGAAGGCAGAAGCGGGCCCTCGCTTATCAGGCGGACGAAGGACATCCTGCACCGCTACGGCATCCGGGCAAAAAAAGGGCTGGGGCAGCATTTTCTCGTTGACGGCAGGGTGCTGAATACCATCCTTGAGGCGGCGGAGCTTGCGCCGACAGACACCGTCATCGAGGTGGGGCCGGGGCTCGGCATCCTCACCGAGGAGCTTGCCCGGCGGGCAGGCTGGGTCATTGCCATTGAGCTTGATAGCCGCCTTTCCGGCATCCTGCGTGAGATGTTCCCCCGGGATAACGTGGTTATCGTCAACGAGGATGTCCTGGGGGTAAGCCCAGCGGAGCTTCTTACTGGTAGCCCGCCCCGTTTTCCCGCCGGTTTTGGTGCCTACAAGGTGGTCGCCAATTTGCCCTACTATATTACATCGCCGGTCCTGCGCCATTTCCTTGAAGCGGGTATCCGGCCATCGCTTATGGTGGTCATGGTGCAAAAAGAGGTTGCCCGGCAGATTACGGCAAAACCGGGGCAATGCAGTCTCCTTTCCATCGCGGTGCAGTTTTACGGGCGTCCGTCCATCGTCAGGACGGTACCGGCACGTTCGTTTTACCCGGCACCGGAGGTTGATTCGGCAGTCCTGAAGATTGAGGTCTATGACCGCCCCCGTGTTGAGGTGGGCGATACTGTGGGTTTTTTCAGGTTCGTCAAGGCCGGTTTCTGTGCGGCGCGCAAGCAGATCATCAATTCCCTCTCACAGGGGCTTGGTATGAGAAGGGATGAGGTCTTTGACATCCTTGTTGGNAGCGGGATTGACCCCAAGCGCCGTGCCGAGACACTTACCATGGAGGAGTGGGCAGACCTCTGGAAGACCTACCGGAAGGCGGTGGGAGACCTTGCTTGAGCTTGAGGCACCCGCCAAGGTAAACTTGAGCCTTGAGGTTATCTGCCGGAGACCTGACGGCTATCACGAAGTCCGCAGTATCCTTGCCTCCGTGAGCCTTGCCGACAGACTGACGTTCCGTGAATCGCCCGTGTTGAAGCTCCATTGCGACCTTCCATCATGGTCGGCGGAAAAGAGCTTGGTCAGGCGGGCGGTGCATCTCGTCGGGGAGGCGACCGGAAAGCAGAGCGGGGTGGAGATCACCCTTAAAAAACGCATCCCGCTCCGTGCCGGGCTCGGCGGGGACAGCTCGGACGCAGCGGCGGTGCTCCGGGGACTCAACAGGCTCTGGGGTCTTAGGCTTGATGGAGAAAAGCTTAAGCATGTGCCAAAAACAGCTACAAATAGGAATTTCGCATATAATAATGCCCACACCTATTTCGATAAGGAATATGTAATGCTGTTATCCGATATCGATTCGGTTTGGCACTGTCTCTTATACACA
>JAOAEN010000340.1 GCA_026416775.1 Dehalococcoidales bacterium | reverse complement strand
AAAATACAAACAATAGAAGATGTAAAACCTTTGTTTAATATTGTGTTTTATTGTTTAGGTTCTAGTAACCCTCATATGACTGAAAAACAAATAAGAGATTTTGGACTTCAGAATATAGTTAAAGAATATAAAAAGGATGATAAATAATATGTGGCCTTTTAAAAAGAAAGAAAAACCACAACCGTTACCTCAACCAATTATTGATAAATATATAATTGACTGGGATAAAGTGCAAACGTTAGATGATATGAAAAACATTATGAAATTATATCATTTATATATGTGGTATGGATTTTATACTGAACAGGTAGTTAATCAATTAGGAATTCAACATTTAGTTATTAAAACATAGTTATTTACTCTGTAGAACAGAGAGTACCTAATTATTATTAGGATTTTTATACAGCCTGTAATAATTTTTCTTACAGGCTGTATATAGTAAATACAATTTATGCGTGTGTAGCTCAGCTGGTTAGGGCGCCTCCTTGCCAAGGAGGAGGTCGAGGGTTCGAATCCCTTCACATGCTTTGCAAGATAAAATTGCATTGAAAGGGGTAATTAAGATGTTTGATCCAAAAGATATGAAGAAATTTTTCGTAGCACGTAATGCGGCAGGAGAATCTCCAGATGC
>JAOAEN010000339.1 GCA_026416775.1 Dehalococcoidales bacterium | reverse complement strand
GGGCGTAGGCCCGCCCCCGGCAGCCACCGCAGATGTCCCTATGGCGACAGATACGGCACTTTACGCCGGTCAGCCTCTCACGTTCCCTCAGGTTCTGAAAAACCGGGGCATGGTACCATATCTCATCAAGTGGCTTTTCACGTACGTTACCCCCGCTTACGGGAACGAACGGGCATGGCCAGACATCGCCGTCGGGCTTGATGTAGCAGAGCCCGCTGCCGGCAACGCATCCCTTGAAGAGTGCCCTGGCCAATCTTACGGCAGGAGCGGGTATCTTCCCTTTCCCATCAGACCATTTCTGCTCCATCAGGAACGCCCAGTACTGCGGAGAGCAGGTAGGCTCAATAACGGCACGGCACTGTATCTGTTTTTCCTTTACCATCTCGAGCAGGGATAGATACTGCCTTGTTGAAAGCTCCATTTCCTTGCTGCCCCTGCCTTCCGGTACGAGCTGGTAAAGCAGGACAATTTCGGCGTCAACCTCGGAAGCAAAATCAAGCAGCCCCGGGATAGCTTCAAGATTTTCTTTCATGACCGTGGTGTTGATCTGGAGCGCCATACCGGCCTGTTTGGTGGCATAAATACCGTTCAGGCTTTTTTCAAATGACCCGGGGACGCGCGTGATCTGCTCATGGATGTTCTTATCGCTGTCTCTTATACACATCT
>JAOAEN010000338.1 GCA_026416775.1 Dehalococcoidales bacterium | reverse complement strand
CCGAGGAGTTCCGCACGCGTATCAGCGGGCGCAGGATTCTTGCGCTTTCCCGCCGCGGTAAGTACCTCATCTTCAACCTCGACGGGGGCGGGGTGCTCGTCATGCACATGAAGATGGCGGGCTCCCTTCTCGTCAACCCGAAAGATGCGAAGTTTTCAAGGGCCATCTTCCACCTTGATGACGGCACGAAGTTACATTTCCGCGACCCGCGCAAGTTCGGCGTGATGTGGCTTGCCGAAGACGGCGGCGCCGTTGACCGGATGCTCGGCCCTGAGCCGCTGGACGATGATTTTACTCCCGAGCTGCTGGAAAGGCTCCTGCACCGGCGCAAAGCCCCGGTGAAGCCCGTGCTCATGGACCAGGCGGTGATTGCCGGCATCGGCAACATGTATGCGGACGAAGCCCTCTTTGAGGCGAAGATCCATCCCCTGAGACCGGCCTCAGACCTTTCCCGGGACGAAATAGGGCGTCTTTACGATGCCATCCGGCTTGTCCTGCGGCGGGGTCTGGAAGAAGGCGGGGCGAGCATCCGCAACTACATCCGTCCCGATGGCTCACCGGGCACGGCGCACACGCACTTTGTCGTGGCACACGGGATGGGCAACCGCTGCCCCCGCTGCGGGACGGCAATCAAGCGCATCGTCGTGAGGGGGCGGGGGACCTATTTTTGCCCCGGCTGCCAGAAGCTTTAGGGCATCGGCACAAGAGGATAT
>JAOAEN010000337.1 GCA_026416775.1 Dehalococcoidales bacterium | reverse complement strand
AGTCGGGCGCGCTGGAGCAAGACGCCGACCTGATCTGGTTCATTTACCGGGACGAGTACTATACAAAAGAACAGTGCCAAGAGCCCGGCATGGCCGAAATCATCATCGCCAAGCACCGCAACGGCCCGACGGGGACCGTCAAGCTGCGCTTTGCCGCCGCGCAAACGCGCTTCGAAAACCCCTGAAAGCGAAGAAATAGAAAAGCCCCGCCGCGCCGGCGTTTGCGGGCTTTTTTATTCTGCAGTAAGATCGGACCACAAGTTGTGGCCAAGCCGTCGCCTTGCTTCTTGGCCTAGAAGAACCTTCGGATGTTGTTGGGATCGGACGGGGTATACCCCAGATGAGGAGAGTAAAAATGTTGACCAAGCACACCCGCTGGATCGATGCGACGAAGCAGCGATCGATCTCGCAGGCGTTCTTGACCGCCAAGCCGGCGGTGGCGGTCCAGTACGTGGGGCACAAAGCCTTCGATAGCGAAGATCTCCAAAAGGCGGCAGCGCGCGCCGTCAACCTCCAACTGTTGCTCGAACGCCTCTTCGACAACGACGTGGCGCAGCTGGCGTCCCGCGCTGAAATCGATGCGCGGCGGCTGCGCAGCATGCTCGATCTGGAGATCCACGTCAGCTCGGAGATGGCCGAGCACATCGAGCAAACGCTGCGCCTGCCCGCGGGCTGGCTGGATCAACGGCGCCATTCGCTGGACGCGGCAGACGTTGC
>JAOAEN010000336.1 GCA_026416775.1 Dehalococcoidales bacterium | reverse complement strand
ACAGTGCCTGTGGATACCTATGTGGGCGGCGCGGAGCACGCCTGCATGCATCTTCTGTATGCGCGCTTTTTCACAATGGCGCAGGCGGTACTTGAAAGGCCGGTAGGTGAATTCCTTCAGTTCGTCAAGCGGGGTCATAGCCGGGTGGGGGTAACCCTCCTCCTGGGGGAAACGGGGGAAGAGCACCTGCCGTGAGGTACCGTAGATACGGGCAAAGGCCTCATCAGCGGCATCCCTTCTCGTTCGGATGCCGCCGGCAAGCCTTTCCTTCTCCACCTCTTCCTGCACGGCAAGGAGCAGGGCTTCCTCAACGGTAACCCCGTAGAAGTAGTTGAGGTACTGGCGGTATTTTTTACCGCCCAGAAGGCTTTTAACCTCCGCACTTTCAAGACGCACCGGCGGAATACCGTGGAAAAGCAGATTGTTCTTCTCATCCTCCGGGACGAGCTCGCCGGCGATCTGGCAGAGACGCTCGGCAAGCAAAAGCCAGTCGAAAGCCTCACCGTCAATCAGGTAGCGATAGGTGCGCCCGTTAACGACCTCTTCTGTGCTCGTCCACAGCCCCATGGCCCCGAGAAGCGCGATATACCAGTGCTTGCCGGAAGCCACCGCCTCTTTGAAATACGCAATCGCTTCACTATCGGCAGTTGCCGGTGCGCTTGCGTGGTTTACCGTTTCCTCCATCATGGGTTCGCACCCGGCGGCGGTTCTGCAGCCGTTTCCGCCTTCA
>JAOAEN010000335.1 GCA_026416775.1 Dehalococcoidales bacterium | reverse complement strand
GCCCACTATTATTCCGTCCTCGGCCAGCTCACGCTGCAGCCTCTCCGCACCATAGGTCTGCCGGGTCCGCCGATGTGCCGCCTTAATCGCCACTTCCAGCCGCATTTCTTCCTTTGCCCATTCAGACGGCGGCCGGCTGGTCCAGGCGTAGAAACCGCTGGCTGAAACCCTCAGCATCCGGCACAGGAGCGCTGTGGGATAGTGGAGCCGCATCTTGCTCATCGCCGCGTACCGGGCAGCGACTCCCTGGCAAAGTACGCGGCTGCTTTTTTTAAGATTTCATTCTCCATCTTCAGAGTGGAATTTTCTTTCTTTACCCTGGCCAGTTCCATCTCAACCTCGGTTAGAGGCTTCTGGACCTTGCCGATTTCTCCCAGCTTGCCTGCCTTGTAAGCTTTGACCCAGTAAGTTAATGTCGAGGGAGCGAGCGACAGCTGTAAAGCAGCTTGGCGACATGCTATGTGCTCCTCAACTACCAGTCTTACTGCCTCCTGCCGGAATTCCTTGGTGTACCTTCCTTGTGGGATGCCTTTCACTATGACACCTCCGTCTCTATATTCTACATGACTTTGGTGTCCATTAAATCCATCCTACCCCAGTTATAAATCCATATTAAATCTGCGTAAACTCAACTTCTCAACTGATTTCGCTAAACGGCGGCATGCTTTTCCCTCTGCCAGGTGTTTTATACCATTTTCCACATTACCCAATTTCAAGGCGTAAAAATACGTTAATTCTTTCCTAATAAAAATTTAACGGCGTCTTAACATATATCTAACAGACATGT
>JAOAEN010000334.1 GCA_026416775.1 Dehalococcoidales bacterium | reverse complement strand
CTTCTCGTGCAGGTCGTAGCGCTCGGAATACATACTTAACTGCTTGCACTTATTTGCGATCTAGCCTACGTACACGTTGGAGGCCTTGTCCGTGCCGACGAGGACGGTGGCAAGGCCGGGTGTGACGTTATACTTTGTCTTGAGTTCGGCGATATCCTTCTTCAGCTCCTCGCGTATCTGGGCGGCGACTTCCGCACCCTTGATTAACTTTGCAGCCATTTTTGAGTTCTCCTTTCTTTTAGGTTTACTATTTTATCACGGCGGCTGGCCTGTTTAACAGTCTTTCCAGAAGCGTATTCATCGCCATAACCGCCGCACTGTCATCCGGCAGCTCAAGGAGCGGCTTCTGCTCGAGGTCGTAGCGGGCAAGCGTCATATCCTGCGGGATGATGGCAGCCGGCACGATACCGAGCCTTTCCATCTCCTCCCGGAAAAGGAGTTCAAGCTGCACCGGGGCGGTGTTTATGAGCACCGATTGTCTTCTCACGGTAAGAGCGAGTTCACGGATAAGCTCAATTATCCGGGCGGCTGCCCGCAGCCCCTTGATCGTGTAGTCAGAGACGATCAGCATCTCGTCAATGTTCTGGGTGGTGCGGCGGCTCAGGTGCTCCATGCCGGCCTCGTTATCGATGACGACGTAATCGTAGTTTTTTGACCAGCTATCAATGAGTCTGCGGATGACGGTATTTGGGTAGCAGTAACATTCGGGTCCCTCCCCCCGCCCCATGGTGATGAGGTCGAGGTTCCTGCCCTCGGTTACCGCCGTGTTGAGCTGGTATTCAAGGTAGGCTTCCTTGGTCATCCC
>JAOAEN010000333.1 GCA_026416775.1 Dehalococcoidales bacterium | reverse complement strand
GCGGCGGGGCATGTACGTCATGATCCGTGAGGGCTCCACGGAGAAGAACCTGGAAGAGCTTCTGCCGCTGGTGACGGAAAAGTCGTTTCCGCGGTTTTTCTTTGTGACCGATGACCGCCATGCTCAGGACATCCTGCATGATGGTGATGTTGATGGCGTCGTGCGCCGGGCAATCAGGCTCGGCCTTGACCCCATCCGTGCCATCCAGATGGCGACGATCAACCCCGCCACCTATTTCCGCCTGCGCCACGTCGGGGCAATTGCCCCGGGTTATCTTGCCAACATTGTTGTCCTTGACAGTCTTGCCGATTTCCGGGTACATTCCGTGTACCACCGCGGCCTGCTCGTGGTGCGCGAGGGGAGACCGCTCTTTGAGCCCTCGGTGACAGCCGCAGGCAGGCTCAAGCATACCGTCAACATCAGGCCTTTCGGTGTAAAGCACCTCAGGCTCCGGGCAAAGAAGGATGGTATGATGCCGGTCATTGAGGTCGTACCGGGACAGGTCATCACGAGGAAGAAGCTTGCCCAGGTCACGGTCAGGGATGGCGTGGTGGTAAGCGATCCCGGGAAGGATATCCTCAAGCTGGTGGTGGTGGAGCGCCACAGGGCTTCGGGCAGGATTGGCATCGGGCTGGTGAGCGGCTTCGGCCTCCAGAAGGGGGCGATGGCGTCCTCCGTTGCCCATGATTCCCATAACATCGTCGCTGTCGGCGTGGACGATGCCGATATTTATGCCGCCGTGAAGGAAATCGAGCGAATGCAGGGAGGGCTTGTGGTGGTGGCGGGCGATGAAGTGCTGGCAGGTCTGGCAC
>JAOAEN010000332.1 GCA_026416775.1 Dehalococcoidales bacterium | reverse complement strand
TTCTCAGCCCGGAAGAGGCAAGGCTGCGCACCGCCATCCTTTCTATCTTCCGCCAGGCACTCAGCGCCCATGCCCTCTACAAGCGCGACCGCGATTATGTAGTGGAAAACGGCGAGGTGGTCATCGTTGACGAGTTTACCGGGCGCAAGATGTACGGGCGGCGCTATTCGGAGGGGCTGCACCAGGCAATTGAAGCCAAGGAACATGTGAAGGTGCAGCGCGAGTCCGCCACCTATGCCACGATTACAATTCAGAACTACTTCCGCATGTACCAGAAGCTCGCCGGCATGACCGGCACGGCGGAAACCGAAGCGGAAGAGTTCTACAAGATCTATAAGCTTGAGGTAACGGTCATCCCCACGCATAAGCCGATGATCCGCAGGGACCTGCCCGACCTCGTCTATAAGACCGAGGCAGGCAAGTTCCGCGCCGTGGTGGGTGAAATAAAACGTCTCCACGAGCAGGGGGTGCCGGTGCTCGTCGGCACGGTATCAATTGAGAAATCGGAGCATCTCCGTGACCTTCTCAAGCGCCAGGGGATTTCCTGCCAGGTGCTCAATGCCAAGGAACATGTCAGGGAAGGCGAAATCATCGCCCATGCCGGTGAGCCGGGAATGGTAACCGTCGCCACCAATATGGCGGGGCGCGGTGTGGATATCGTGCTGGGGGGGAAGCCTCCGGAAAAACCGGAGACGGATGACCCGGCTGCCCTGCGGAAATACGAGGAAGAGCTCGCCCGCTGGCAGAAGAATCATGACAGGGTGGTGGCGCTCGGCGGACTCCATGTCATCGGCACGGAGCGCCATGAGGCAAGGC
>JAOAEN010000331.1 GCA_026416775.1 Dehalococcoidales bacterium | reverse complement strand
GTGCAGGGCACCCCAACGGGCATTTTTCCGGCAAGACCCTGACCATGCAGGAAGCCCTGGAAGCCCGTCTCATTGCCGACCCGTTCGGGCTTTATGACTGCTGTCCGCTTTCCGATGGGGCTTCGGCGGTCATCATCGCTTCAGAGGAGCGGGCAAAGGAAATGTCCGACCGCCCGCTGGTCTACCTGCGCGGCACCGGTCAGCATGCCACCCACAGCATGTCCGCGGGCTGGCCGGGAGAAACGCTTGCCGAGTGGCCTCACCTCAAGAAGGCGGCGGAGATTGCCTTCAAGAATGCCAAGCTCACTCCCAAGGACATCAACGTCGCCCAGACGCACGACTGCTTTACCATCTCCGAGATTATTGAGCTTGAGGAGCTCGGTTTCTGCAAGAAGGGCGAGGGTGGTCCCTTCGTTGCCTCGGGGGCGACGAAGATTGACGGTGTTATTCCCACCAATACCGATGGCGGGCTTCTCGTTTACGGTCATCCCTTCGGGGCATCGGGGGCACGCCAGGCGCTTGAGATCTGCAAGCAGCTCCAAGGGCGGGCGGTGCATCAGGTGAAGAATGCCTACTTCGGTCTTACCCACAACCTGAGTGGTACCTGCGCCCAGCATACCGTGGTCATCTACGGTCGGGAGCCGGTGAAATAGTCGGCACGAGCAAGTAAAGCAAAAAGGAGACAGAAATGGCTGAACTGAAAAAAGCAGAAATCGTCGGGCTACCCCACCTTAAAGATACCTATATGGCCGAGATGGATATCTGGCCACTCGAGTGCCCCGAGTTCAACCGCATCTACCCCTTCTATGACAACCTGAGGGCAGGGA
>JAOAEN010000032.1 GCA_026416775.1 Dehalococcoidales bacterium | reverse complement strand
CTTGCGGAGCACCTGGCTCCCTCTCCCTTGCGGGTCACAGCCATCCTACCACCTCCTTTCGTCAGGGGTATCAACTGATAATATACCACAACTTTCCCGTTTGTCAACCCCTTTCACGGCGGAGTTTAACATAATTAGCGGGACATGCCAGCATGCTTTACATAATACGGGAACACCGGGGACTAGGCGGGGATGTCGCGGCGCAGGCGGGGGATGAGGGCGGCGGCGGGGACCTTCTCCTGCGTGGCGGAGCGCATATCGCGCAGGGTGACGGTGCCGCCCGCCAGCTCTTCGTCCCCGATGATGACGGCGTAGCGGGCACCGGAGGCGTCCGCCTCGCGCATGCGCCCCTTGAGGCTCCTCTCCCCGAAGCCCAGGGCGGCGGGGATGCCCTCGCGGCGGAGCTCGCCGGCGAGCCTTACGGCGGCTTCCTTTGCCGCCTCCCCGATGAAGGCGATGAAGACGGCGGGGGCGGGGGGTGGTGGAAGCTCAAGCCCCTGCCGCTTGAGGTTGATGATGATGCGCTCAATACCGGTGGCAAAACCGCAGGCGGGTGTGGGTCTGCCGCCCAGCTCGACGATGAGGTCATCGTAGCGGCCGCCGCCCCCGATGGTGCTCTGCCTGCCCTCGAAGGACGGCTGAAATTCAAAGACGGTGCGGGTATAGTAGTCCAGCCCGCGGACCAGCCGGTGGTTGAGGGTCGCCGGGATGCCCAGGACGGCGAGGTATTTCTGGAGGGCGGCAAAATGCGCCGAGCAGTCCGGGCAGAGGTGCTCCAGCCCCCGGGGGGCGTTATCGGCGATCTCCTGGCAGGAAGGCTCCTTGCAGTCGAGCAGGCGCAGGGGGTTTTTCTCGAAGCGTGCCTTGCAGTCGGCGCAGAGGCGCGCAACATGGGCGCAGTAGTAGTCTTTGAGCGCGGCGAGGTAGCCCGGCCGGCAGGTCTTGCAGCCGATGCTGTTCAGCTCAAGGGTAAGCCCGGAAAGCCCCAGGAGCCGGTAGAACTGCCATGCCATATCGATGACCTCGGCATCGAGGGCGGGGTCAGCGCTGCCGATGGCTTCCGCCCCGAACTGGTGGTGCTGGCGGTAGCGCCCCGCCTGGGGGCGGTCGTAGCGGAAGATGGGGGAGATGTAGTAGAGCTTGACGGGCGGGGGCAGGTTGTGCATGCCGTGCTCGAGGTACGCCCGGCAGACGGCGGGGGTGCCCTCGGGCTTCAGGGTGAGGCTCACGCCGCCGCGGTCTTCAAAGGTGTACATCTCCTTCTGGACGATATCGGTGTAGTCGCCGGCGCTGCGGCGGAAAAGCCCGGTCTCCTCAAAGACGGGGGTATCGATGCGCCGGTAGCCGTAGCGCCGGGTTATCTCCTCGATCGCCCGCTCCACGTAGCGCCAGTAGGGCTGTTCGACGGGGAGGATATCCGCCGTGCCGCGCGGTGCCTGATACAAGGTATGCGCTCCTTTTTATTTAGAGGATACAGTATCGGGGGGCGTTTTGCAAAGCGGTCTTTGCGTTACCGGGTCTGCAATTTACACTCCCTGCCTTTTGGGCTATACTGGACTACGGAGGGAATGACGGTCGGGGGAGAGGGGGTATGGAAATAGCCCAGCTTCTGGAAAAGGCGCGCGGGTACCTTCCGCCGGAGAAGACGGCGGTGGTGGAAGAAGCCTACAGGTTTGCCGCGGAAAAGCATGCCGGGCAGGTGCGCCTTTCCGGGGAGCCTTTCCTGGAGCACCCTCTGGCGACCGCCTATATCCTCGCCGAGCTCCAGCTTGATGCAAGCTCGCTTGCGGCGGCGCTGCTCCACGATATCCCCGAGGAGACGGGCTTACCCCTGGCGGTGATTGCCGGGAAATTCGGGCAGGAAATCGCCAGGCTTGTTGATGGCGTGACCAAGATGGGCAGGGTCTCGCTGGCGACTTCGGGCACCATCACCAGCGTCTCTCAGGCGGAAAACCTGAGGAAGATGCTCGTTGCCATGGCGGAAGACGTGCGGGTGGTCTTCATCAAGCTTGCCGACCGCCTGCACAACATGCGCACGTTAAAGCACCTTCCCCGTGAGCGCCAGCTCCAGAACGCGCAGGAGACGCTTGATATCTACGCGCCCCTTGCCCACCGGCTCGGGATATGGGAGCTCAAGTGGCAGCTTGAGGACCTTTCCTTCCAGTACCTGAAGCCCGAGGAGTACTCCCGCATCTCACGCCTGGTGGATACCAAGCGCACCGAGCGTGAGGCGTTCATCGCCCGTGCCATTGAGCTGCTCCGGGCGGAATTCGTGCGTGCCGGGCTTCCCGCCGAGATCTCCGGGCGCCCCAAGCACCTTTACAGCATTTACCAGAAGATGCAGAAGTACGCTGCCATGGGACGTGACTTCGGCGATATTTACGACCTTTACGCCCTGCGCGTCATCGTGGAGACGCAGGAGGAGTGTTACACCGCGCTGGGCATCGTGCACAACCTCTGGCACCCCCTGCCCAATACCTTTGATGACTATATTTCCAACCCCAAGCCGAACGGTTACCAGTCCCTGCACACCGCGGTGATGTGTCTGGGTACCACCCCGCTTGAGGTGCAGATCCGCACCCGCGAGATGCACCGCGTTGCCGAGTACGGTGTTGCCGCCCACTGGCGCTACAAGGAAGGGGAAAAGCGGGACATCAAGTTTGAGGAAAGGCTCGCCTGGCTCAGGCAGATCATCGAGTGGCACCGTGAGCTGAGCGGGGCGGAAGAGTTCCTTGAGTCCGTCAAGACCGATATCTTCATTGACCAGGTCTTCGTCTTCACGCCCACCGGGGAGATCAAGGACCTCCCCCGGGGTGCCACCCCGCTTGATTTTGCCTACCGCGTACACACGGAGCTCGGGCACCGTTGCGTGGGCGCGAGGGTCAACGGGAAGCTGGAGCCGCTGAACTATGAGCTGAAGAACGGGGACGTGGTTGAGATCATTGCGGCAAAGAACCCGCGCGGCCCGAGCCTGGACTGGCTCAATCCCAGCCTCGGTTACGTGCGCACCTCGCATGCGCGGGAGAAAATCCGCCAGTGGTTCAAAAAGCAGGAGCGTGCGGAGAACGTCGAGCGGGGCAGGCAGATCATTGATAAGGAGTTGAAGCGGCTGGGGATCCAGCTTGAACGCCAGGTCCTGGCGGAGCTTTTCGGCTATGCGAATCTTGAGGACTTTCTGGTGGCGGTGGGCAACGGTACGATCACCGCGCATCAGGTTGTGCTCAGGCTGGCTGCCCAGGAGGAGAAGGCCGCCGAGGTAACCGGTACTGCCCATCCCGCGGTAACTTCCTCGGGGGTGCAGGTGCTGGGGGTGGGCGATCTCATGACCAGCCTCGCCCGGTGCTGTCACCCCGTGCCGGGCGACAGGATCATCGGCTTCATTACCCGCAGCCGGGGAGTGACCATCCACCGCACGGACTGCCAGAACGTCATCAATGAGGATGAAAAGGAAAGGCTGATCCCGGTGGAATGGGGGCAGGGTGACCATCTCTACCCGGCGCGCGTGCAGGTGGAGGCCTGGGACAGGGTCGGGCTCATGCGCGATATCACCGCCATGGTGGCAGAAGAAAAGGTGAACATCACCTCGGTGAGCCTCTCCGGTGGCAACGGGCAGCCGGTGAGTATCTTTCTTACCATGGAGATCACGGGTCTGGCACAGCTCAGTCAGATCCTCAAGAAAATTGAGTCGGTAAGGGGGGTTATCAGCGTAAGCCGCGTGGGGAGCGAGCCACAGGCCAGGGGGACTTCTCCCCCATCATCCCCGGCGGCACCGGGCACTGGCTAGCCCCATCCCGGCTAAAACACGGACGGAGGTAGGACTTGACAAGCGGTTCATCACAAGCGGCACCAAAAAAGACCAAGGTCTCTTCGGCGGAGAAGCAGGCAAGGGCTGCCCTGAGGCGTCAGGCGCGCAACAGGGCCGTCCGCAGCCAGGTGAAGACCCGGGTGAGGAAGGTGGAGGCACTGATTTCCTCCGGAAACCTTGAGGGGGCCAGAGAGGCGGCGGTGCTCGCCGTCAGTGCCATTGACAAGGCGGCGGAGAAGAAGGTGCTTCATGCCAATAACGCCGCGCGCCGCAAATCGCGGCTGATGAAGAAACTGAACCAGGCTTTGGCCCGGGCACAGGACAAACCTGCTTCGGAAAAGGCAGGCTAGCACGCGGGCCTCAATTTCGGCTGGCAGAAACAGTTTGAAAGAACGCAGCGCAAGCTCACCTTTAGCTTGCCTGTGGCGTTTGTTGCGTTGTCCTTCCGGGGTGGCTGGGGGCCGGTGAAGACAGCCGGGATGGTAAACTCAGTCGGAGGAGGGGACAGGGCGGGCTTCCTGCGCCTGCATCGCCTCGCCGCAGCAGCTCAGGTTTCCCTCACCGGCCTTTGTGCAGAGTGCCTCGGTGCCGCATTTGGCACAGCGATATCTCTTACCAAGCTGGCTTGCCATGTTATACCTCCCGGGGTTATTTCTTCTGCTCCATGGGTTGCCCGCAGCAGGTGATGGTGCCATTACCTCCCTTGGTGATGATCACCTCAGCACCACACTTGGTGCAGCGGTACCTTTTACCGATCTGATTTGCCATGCAACTTCACCTGCCTTTGTTGATTATCCTTATCCTTAGTATTATAGTTCCCGTGACTTGTGCTTGTCAAAGTGAGGTGGCGTGGGTTTAGCTTCCCCTGTCGGTCTTTGGCACATGACGGGGTAGCGGTGCCAGATGGCAGACCCGTGTGAGAAGGTTGAACCGGCCAGGCATAAGAAGACGACCGGGTGCGAACGGACCAGGCTTAAGAAAAGGGGAGCTTGTTTGAGGCTTGAGCTTGCAGGAAGACCGGGCAAGCGCTACAATCCTAATGGAATACAGAAAAGGGGTGAATGTGGCAAAGCTCAAACTCGCATTCTACTGGGCGGCAAGCTGCGGTGGTTGTGAGATTGCCCAGTTGCAGATCGGGGAAAAGCTCCTCAAAGTCACCGAGGCTGCCGATATCGTCTTCTGGCCGGTCGCCATTGATGTGAAATACAGGGACGTTACCGCCATGCCGGACGGGAGCATTGACGTCTGTTTCTTCAACGGTGCCATCAGGTCAACCGAGCAGGAACACATGGCAAGGCTATTGCGCGCCAAGTCAAAGCTCCTCATCTCCTACGGTGCCTGTGCCGGTAACGGCGGCATCCCCGGGCTTGCCAACCTCTATAACCGGAAGCTGATACTTGAGCGTGTCTATCTGGAGACGCCTTCCACGGCTAATGGGGAGAAGACTCTGCCCCGGACAGAATATGAGGCACCGGAAGGCACGCTTCAGCTACCCGAGCTTTTTGACTCCGTGCGCACGCTGCCGCAAACGGTTCAGGTGGACTACATTATCCCCGGCTGCCCGCCCGAAGAAAGGACGACATGGCTTGCCCTTGAAGCGCTGCTCAGCGGGCAGCTACCCCCCGCCGGTGCGGTGGTCTCTCACAGCGAAAAGACCGTCTGCGATGATTGCAGGCGTAAAAAGAACGAAAAGAAGGTCAAGAAGTTCTACCGCCCGTTTGAGATCATCCCGGATGCGGAGAACTGCCTCCTTGAGCAGGGGCTCCTCTGTGCTGGGCTTGCGACGCTGGGCGGCTGCGGTGCGCCCTGTCCCCAGGCAAACATGCCCTGCACCGGCTGCTACGGACCTCCCCGGGGAGTTACCGACCAGGGTGCCCATTTCCTGAGCGCTGTCTCTTCGGTGATTGACGCCAGCACCCCCGAGGAGATCAACCGCATCATTGAGGATATCGCCGATCCCGCCGGCACCTTCTACCGTTACTCCCTGCCGCAATCGCTTTTGAGAAGGGCAAGGATACCATGAGAAGGATTACAATTGACCCGGTAACCCGGCTTGAGGGACACGGCAGGATAGAGATCTTCCTTGACGATGGCGGGACGGTGGCCGCCACCTATTTTCAGGTGCCGGAGCTCAGGGGATTTGAAAAGTTCGTTGAGGGGCGCCCGGCAGAAGACATGCCCCAGATCACCCAGCGGATATGCGGGGTCTGCCCCGAGGCGCACCACCTTGCCGCGACCAAGGCGCTGGATGCCCTCTACCATGTGAGCCCGCCGCCGGCGGCACGAAAACTCCGCGAGCTTCTCTACAGCGCTTTCTACGTCGCTGACCATACCACCCACTTCTACATCCTCGGTGGGCCGGACTTCGTCATGGGGCCGGATGCCCCTGTGGCAGAGCGCAACGTCATCGGGGTCATCCGCAAGGTCGGGCTTGAGCTTGGCGGGACGGTCATCCGCACCCGCATGCAGTGCCACCGCGTCGTCCAGATAGTCGGTGGCAGGGGCGTGCACCCCGTCTTCGGGCTCCCCGGCGGCGTCAGCAAGGCGCTTGCCGAAGAGGAAAGAAAAGAAATTGCGGAAATCGCCCGCGGCGCGCTTGAGTTTGCCAAGACCTCGCTTGCCCTCTTTGACAGGCTCGTCCTCGGCAGCAAAGAGTACGCCGACATGATCCTGAGCGATGCCTACACCCATAAGACCTACTACATGGGGCTCGTTGACGAGAAAAACCGCATCAACTTCTACGATGGCACGGTAAGGGTCATTGACCCCGGGGGTGGCGAATTTGCCCGGTTTTCTGCCGCGGAATACCTTGAGCACATCGCCGAGCATGTTGAGCCGTGGACATACGTCAAGTTCCCCTACCTCAAAAAAATCGGCTGGAAGGGCTTCGTTGACGGGAGAGAAAGCGGCATCTACCGCGTGGGACCGCTTGCCCGTCTCAACGCCGCCGACGGCATGGCGACCCCGCTCGCTCAGGAATACTATGAGAAGTTCTTCGCCACGCTGGGGGGAAGACCAGTGCACCACACCCTTGCGATGCACTGGGCACGCCTTATTGAGCTCCTGCATGCGGCGGAGCGGCTCCTTGAACTCAGCCGCGACCCCGAGATCACCAGCCCGGATATCCGCACGGTCCCTTCGGCAAGACCGGATGAAGGCGCAGGCATCGTGGAAGCACCGCGCGGCACGCTCATCCACCACTATGCCACGGATGAGCGGGGCATCATCAGGAAGGCGAACCTGATTGTGGCGACGGTCAACAATGCCGCCGCCATGAACATGTCCGTGGATAAGGCGGCGCGTTTTCTCATCAGGCCGGGGGTTGAAATCAGCGACGGTCTTCTCAACCGCATTGAGATGGCCTGGCGTCCCTACGACCCGTGCCTGGGCTGCGCCACGCACAGTCTCGGCAAGTCCCTTGCCATACCGGTCTATCTCTACGACGGCCGCGGGCAGCTCATCCGCAGCTTTACATAGGACCGGTGGAGATAAACTTGCCCGGAGCGCCGGAAGGGGCCAATTTCCGGAGTTTACACCTTGCCCTGGGGGCTGATCTCCCTGAAGCGGTAGCCGAGACCGCGCTCACTCAGGATGTACTTCGGGTTCTTGGGGTCCTTTTCAATCTTCTGCCGCAGGTAGGTAATGTAGAGGCGGACGTACTGGTCTTCGTCGCGGTATTCCGGCCCCCAGACGCGGGAAAGGAGCATCTCGTGGGTGAGGAGCTTGCCGGCGTTGGTGACAAGCTGGTAGAGCAGCCGGTGCTCGGTGGGCCTTAACGTTATTTCCCTGCCGCGCACGATGACCTTGCGCTTGTCAAAGTTGATGCGCAGCTCATCATCCACCACGATTTCCCCACTTGAGGAAAGGCCCTTCGGCTCCATGCGGCGGAAGACCGCCCGTATCCGGGAGAGGAGCTCCCTCTGGCTGAATGGCTTCGTGATATAGTCGTCCGCGCCGAGGTCAAGTCCGCGGACGCGGTCATGCTCCTGTCCCCTGACGGTGAGGAAGATAACCGGCACCGGAGATACCTCGCGGATCCGGCGCAGCGTCTCAAAGCCGTCCATATCGGGCATCATCACGTCGAGGATGACCATATCGGGCATCTCCGTCGTGAGCTTTTCCAGGGCTTCGTAGCCATCGCGGGCGGAAACGACATGGAATCCCTCAAGCTGCAGGTTCATCGCAATTGACTGCGCGATCTGCGGTTCATCATCAACCACCAGGATCTTTTTGCCCGTGCTCATGGGACCCGTTACCCCCTGCTTTTTCGTCCGGTGCCCTCAGCGGGAGCGTGAAGGTGAACCTTGATCCCTTCCCGGGTTCGCTTTCTACCCGGATTTTCCCGCCGTGGGCTTCAACTATGCCCCTGCAGATGTAGAGGCCGAGCCCGATCCCCTTGATCCGCCGCACGCTGAGGCGGTCCACCCGCTGGAAACGCCCGAAGAGCTGCGGGATGTCTTCCCTCGCAATGCCGATGCCCTCATCCGTAACCGTAACGCGCACTTCATCCCCGGTGGCCTCTCCCGTAATCCCTATTTTACCACCGGCGGGCGAGTACTTGATGGCATTTTCAATGAGGTTGGCCAGCACCTCTTCAAGGAGCGCCGGGTCGGCACTCACCGCCGGGAAATCGGGCGGGAAGTCCAGCTCAAAGGTATGCTTTTCGGTGAGCACCTTGAGCCGCCGCACCACCTTGGCGCTGAGTGTGGCAAGCTGCACCTCTTCCCTCGAGAGCACCGACATCCCCGCGGCGATACGTGAGGCAAGGAGCAGCTTGTTGGTGAGGCTGCTCAGGCGGTCGCATTCCGCCTCAATGACGCGCAGGCTTTCCCGCAGTGTGGGGCTGTCCCAGTCGCCCTCGCGGCGGGTGAGCGTGCCCGTATAGCCCTTGATGATGGCAATGGGAGTCTGCAGTTCGTGCCCCAGCATGGAAAGGAATATCTCGCGCAGGTTTTCCATCTCCCTCAACCGCGATATATCCCGAACGTTGACCACCGCGTTGAGGGGACGCCCCTCCGGGTCGTAAACGATGGAATAGGTCATAGCCACGGGGATTTCCCTGCCCTCTCTGGTGCGGACCGTCCCCTCGATTTCAAAGGTGGGGGAACCGTGGTCGGTGCGCGGCGCAAGGAACGGACAGCGCGTATTGCAGATGCTTTTCCCGTCCCGGTCGCGGACATCAAGCATGCGGAAGCATTCTTTCCCCAGCACCTCCGCCCGCACATAACCGGTAAGGCGCTCCATGGCGAGGTTGAACCCCGTAATCTGCCGGCGGGCATCAATGCTCACGATGCCCTCGGCGCTGTTCTCCAGGATCGCCTCAACGCGCTGCTTTTCTGCATTGAGAAGCTCGGCAAGCCTTGCATTGTGCACGGCAATCGCCGCCTGCTCGGCAAAGGCGCGAAGCATTTCCTGATTTCGCCGTGAAAAGGCACTTGCCTCCAGGGGGCGCAGGATATAGATCAGACCGATGACCCGCTCATCAATCTTGAGCGGGAGCGCCAGGATCGGATTCTGCCGCTTTCCCTGTACCGAGACGGGCAGCACGGCATCCGGGCTGAGCTCGGAAAGGAGGTCAAAGCTGTGCCGGCTCATCGTGAGGTCGGGGATTGCCTCATCAAGCAGGGGACGCATC
>JAOAEN010000330.1 GCA_026416775.1 Dehalococcoidales bacterium | reverse complement strand
AGCGGCGGGTAAACCTGTCACGCCCGAGGACAAGATCAGCGGCAAGGACGGTCGGCCTGACCTTGGCAACGTCAACGATGAGGGCTGTCGCCCCGGCGGCGATGACCATGGACACCCAGGCATTATTGATGGTGGGGCGGTCCGGCATGCCGAAGGAGATGTTGGAGGCACCCATCGTCATGTTCACGCCGAGCTCCTCGCGGATGCGGCGGATTGCCTCGAGCACGTGGAGACCGCTCCTGGGCTCCGCTCCAATGGCGAAGGCAAGCACGTCAATGACGATATCCTGACGGGGGATGCCCAGCTTCTCTGCCCTTTCCACGATCTTGTGTGCGATGGCGATACGCCGCTCGGCATTCTTGGGGATACCCTCGTCATCCTGCACGAGACCCACCACCGCCGCCCCGTATTCCTTGACCAGCGGCAGCACCCGCGAGAGCGAGCGCTCCTCGCCGGAGACGGAGTTGATGAGCGGTTTCCCCTTATACACTTTGAGTGCCGCTTCAATGGCGGCGGGGTTGGGGCTATCAATGCAGACGGGCACGTCAACCACTTCCTGGACAAGCGCAACCGCCTTGGGCAGCAGTTCCACGTCGTTAACGCCGCTGGCGTTGACGTTGCAGTCAACGATGTCCGCCCCGGCGGCCACCTGCTCGACCGCCTCCTTCTTCACGATGGAGAGGTCGCCGGCTTTAAGGGCTTCCGCCAGCTTCTTCTTCCCCGTGGGATTGATCCGCTCGCCGATGAGCACCGTCGGGCGCTCAAAGGAAATGACAACCTCTTTAGCCTTACCGGACACTTTTGTTTCCAAAGCCATAACCACACTCCTACTTAT
>JAOAEN010000329.1 GCA_026416775.1 Dehalococcoidales bacterium | reverse complement strand
GCGGGAAGTAAAGGTCTATACCCACCTCCACGTGCGTGATGATAACATCGCCCTCTACGGCTTCAGCACCCCCGAAGCCCTGTGGCTTTTTGAGACGCTCCTTGGCGTGACCGGGCTCGGTCCCAAGCTCTCTCTGGCACTCCTTTCCACCCTTTCCCCGGAGCAGATCGTTACCGCCATCACCTCGGGCACTGCCGAGATGCTGGACATGGTGCCAGGCATCGGCAGGAAGGTAGCCGACCGCATCATCCTCGAGCTGAAGGGAAAGATCGGTGCTGGCTGGGCTTTCCGTACCCCGATGCAGGCGGATACCGCTAACTCCGATGTCCTTGCGGTGCTCACCTCGCTGGGGTATTCGGCTTCGGAGGCGTTGAAAGCAATGTCCAGTCTCCCGCGTGATCCTAACCTCACCCTGGAAGAGAAGGTAAGACTTTCCCTGCAATATCTGGGGAAAAGGTAAACATGAAGGCAAGTGAAGGGCGCCCGGGCAGAGTGTTCGTCCTCAGGCTGGAAGACGGCGATATCGTCCCTGACTGCATCGAGGATTTTGCCGCTGCAAAAGAAATAAGACACGGCTACGTAATTCTCGTCGGTGGGATGGCCAGCGGGCAGGTCGTCTGCGGCCCCAGAGAGACGGAGAAAATGCCCCCGGAACCGGTCAAGCTTTCCCTGAAGGATGCCCACGAGGTTGCCGGGGTCGGCATCATCGCCCCGGACAAGGATGGTAAGCCCAGGCTCCACATCCATGCCTCGCTCGGACGGGGTAAAGAGGTGCTTACCGGCTGCCTGCGCCCGGGGGTAAAAACGTGGCTCACCGGCGAGGTCGTTATCGGCGAGATACTGGGC
>JAOAEN010000328.1 GCA_026416775.1 Dehalococcoidales bacterium | reverse complement strand
CTGTGGACTCGGGGTGGGTCTCGCGGCTCACGAGCTTGTAGGGCTTGGTGACCGGGATGGCCTCTTTTACCCCCGGCATGGCGCTCAGACGGCTTCCGTCAACGGGACCGCGGTTGCCGAGGATGCAGATGGCGGTCCGCTGGGCGCCGGGCATCGGCACGCCGCGGTAGCCCATCCTTTCTATTTCTTTGATGACCGCCTGCACCTGCTCTTCAGTGGCATCATTTCTCATCACGACAAGCATTTCGGTTCTCCAGAACGCAAAGGCAATTAGCCCGACTTACTGGTAATTTCCCTGAATGCCCTCGCGTAGGCTTCAAAGGTGGTGCTATCGTAAAGCACGAAAACGACCTCTTTCAGCGAGGACTTCGCTTTCCTGAGAAAGTCCGCCACCGTCTTCAGGGCGACGGGGGCTGCCTCCGCCACCGGGTAACCGTAAGCCCCGGTGCTGATGGAGGGGAAGGAAATGCTGCTAATATTCCTTGCAGCGGCAAGGTTGAGGCTTTCCCGGTAGGCGCTTGCCAGCGTTGCCTCCTCGCCGTGGCTTCCCCCGTGCCAGACGGGACCGACGGTATGGATGACGTACCTTGCTTTGAGGTTGCCGCCGGTGGTGATGACGGCTTTCCCCGGGGGAAGCCTACCCTGCTCGGCGACAATTCTGCGGCACTCCTCAAGGATTGCCGGGCCGCCGGCACGGTGGATGGCACCGTCAACCCCGCCTCCGCCCATCAGGCTGGAATTGGCGGCGTTGACGATTGCCTCTGTTGTCTGCTTCGTGATGTCTCCCTGAACGATCTTCAGAGTGGCACCGTTTATTTCGCCGGAGAGCTCAGCGGGCATCTCTAATTCCCTCCTTCACCGCCCCGCAGGCATTCCA
>JAOAEN010000327.1 GCA_026416775.1 Dehalococcoidales bacterium | reverse complement strand
CAGATACTCAGGGTGAAGGCGGAAGAAAACGGTCTGCGGGAGATTGCCCGCCGTGCCCGCGGCACACCCCGGGTTGCCAACCGCCTGCTCAAGCGCGTGCGCGATTATGCCGAGGTGATAGGCAAGGGCACCATTACCCATGATATTGCCAAAGAAGCCCTTGCCCGGCTTGAGATCGACGAGCTCGGGCTTGATGAGACCGACCACAAGGTCCTGCGCACCATCATCGAAAAGTTTGGTGGCGGACCGGTGGGCCTGGACACCATTGCCGCTTCCATCAGCGAAGACCCCGATACCATCACCGACGTCTACGAGCCGTTCCTGATGCAGCTCGGCTTTCTGGAGAGGACACCGCGCGGAAGGGTCGCCACGCGCCTTGCCTACAGGCATCTCGGCATCCCGTTCAGTAAGGCCGACCAGCAACGGCTGATCTGACCGCCAAAAATTTTTTTACCTTTAATGTAATATATACTTGACATTTAGTCGTTCGGGGTGCTCATGCCCTCAGGTAATCTGCTGGTGGTTGTACCTGTCTTTGCGGTGACATTCGCCGTTCTCCTCTTCCTGAGAAGACGCGTCACCGAAGTCATCGCCGATGAAAGGACCTATACCGTTGCCGGGAAAGCCGCCAGGGCCACCATCCAGATCGCCAGTCTCGGCATGGTACTTGCCGGCATCGTGCTCCTTGCCATGAGGAAAAGCCCTTCCACCCCGCTGGGGCAGACCGCGACAACGCTGCTTTACGTTACCTGCGGACTTCTCCTGCTCAACTCGCTGGCATTTTTCTACTATAACCGTAAGACCGGAGGAGCGTAAATGGGGAAAATACTGATCCACGTCTGCTGTGCCCACTGCGCCGCCTACACGGTGAAGCACTGGCG
>JAOAEN010000326.1 GCA_026416775.1 Dehalococcoidales bacterium | reverse complement strand
ATGGTATTGAACGGGTCGGAAAACATCTTGTAAAGCGGCATGGTCCAGGCACCCGCCGAGGACTTGTCCGCCATGAAAATGAGCACCGGCTCGGAAATCCTTTCCACGAACTCCATCTCGGCAAGCCCCGGGCCCATCCCGCGGACGTTACCGGAGAAAGAGTCGGTAAGGAGGTCCTGCCCGGCACCGTAGAGCTTCATCTCCCGGGCGCAGGCAGTGCAGGTCACAAAGGTGTCCCAGGCAAGCTTGTGAATGTCATAATTGCCGACCCCCTTCTCATGGGTCATGATGAGCTCAAGGTCATCCCCGCACTTGGTCGCCTGGCCATCAATGATCAGCCCCTGCTTTCTGGATTTATCCAGACATTCCCTGGCGCGGGTGATGATATCAGGATGGGACTCGGAATGCCCCACATAGCCGCCGATATCCGCTTTGATGACACTCAGCGTAACCTTCATGATTCCCCCTGTTTTCAGTATTCAATGCCCTCACGGGCGCCGATACCACGATCAAACGGATGCTTTACCTTCTTCATCTCGGTAACCAGGTCTGCCATCTCAAGGAGCTCCGCCGGGGCATTACGCCCGGTGAGGATGAGCTCAACATGGGACGGTTTCGTCCTGATGAGTTCCCTGACCGCATCCAGGCTGATGAGGTTAAAGTAGAGGGCGATATTGATCTCATCAAGCACCACGATATCGTAGTTCCCGCCTGCCACCGCCCGGCGTGCCGCCTCAAGGGCAGCTTCCGCCTCAACCTTTTCCTGCGGGTCAATTTCCCCTTTCCTGTGGACGAATTTACGTAGCCCTCCGGATCTTGTGTACTTTGTTGAGCTGAAACCGCATCCGCAGTCTAACATAAACGTGCGACACATATTGTTGCTGGACCTGTCTCTTATACACATCTCCGA
>JAOAEN010000325.1 GCA_026416775.1 Dehalococcoidales bacterium | reverse complement strand
CATCTGTGAGGTGCTCAATAACATCGGTCTCAGCGTCAGACCACCCAAGGCCAGCCTTTATATCTGGGCAAAGGTGCCCGAGGGTTTCAATTCTGTTGAATTTACCGCTGACCTGCTGGACCAGGTAGGGGTGGCGGTTACCCCTGGGGTGGGCTACGGTCGCAGCGGCGAAGGCTATGTCAGGCTTTCACTCACCGTGCCCGATGCGATCCTGGTGAAAGGGCTTTCGCGCCTTTCCGGCTGGCGCAATACACGCCGTCTTGTGCCGAAGAGAAATAATTGACATAATAATATGGAATAATAATTTGGAGGGTTAAATATCGCGACCAGGTCTTTTCTGACAGCTCAGGAGCCAGAATATGCCCTGCTCATGGCGGTAGCCGGGAAGGGCGGGCAGGACAGGCTGGTAGTGCAGGGCTCGCTTGAAGAGCTGGAACAGCTTGCCGTTTCCGCCGGGGCGCGGGTTGTGCACCGGGCGATCCAGCGTCTTGACTGTCCGCATCAGGAATACTACTTCGGGCGGGGCAAGCTCGAGGAGCTGGCGGCTTTGAAGGAGAAAGTTGCCTACACAGTTGCCATCGTTGATGATGAACTTACGCCGCGCCAGCAGAAGAATCTGGAGGATGCCCTCGGGGTGAAGGTGATTGACCGCACCGCGCTTATCCTCGATATCTTCGCGCGCCGTGCCCGGACCCCTGAAGGGCGGCTCCAGGTGGAACTGGCACAGCACCGTTATCTTTTGCCGCGTCTTGCCGGGCAGTGGAGCCATCTGGAAAGGCTGGGGGGCGGTATCGGCACAAGAGGCCCGGGTGAGTCCCAGCTTGAGACTGACCGCCGCCTCATCAAGAGGCGTATCCAGCGTCTTGAAGAGCAGCTTGAGGTTGTCAGAAGACGGCGCGAGCAGTACCGCCGCAGGCGCCAGAGGAGCTGTCTCTTATACACATCTGACGCTGCCGA
>JAOAEN010000324.1 GCA_026416775.1 Dehalococcoidales bacterium | reverse complement strand
GGATATATGAGCCGGATCAGTCAGGTCTTCAGCGGGGGACATAAAGCACTCATTGCCTATATCACCGCGGGCTATCCCGAGATTGCCCTCACGCCCGAGGTTGCCGGAGTGCTTGCCCGGGCCGGTGCCGACATCATTGAACTTGGCATTCCCTTCTCCGACCCGCTTGCCGATGGTGCTACCATCCAGAAGGCAAGCTATCGGGCACTCGGGAACGGCGTAACGCCCAGGCTGTGCATGGAGCTGGCAAGACAGATCCGGCTCACGATGGATACCCCGCTTGTCTTCATGAGCTACTATAACCCGCTGCTCAGCTACGGTCTTTCCGCTTTCTGCCGGGACTGCCGGGAGAGCGGCATTGACGGGCTTATCGTGCCTGACCTGCCGCCCGAAGAAGGCGAAGAACTGGAAAAGCTCGCGCAGGCCCATAACCTTGACCTGATCTACATGCTGGCACCGACAAGCACCCCGGAAAGGGTTGACATGGTAGCGGCACGCTCGCACGGCTTTATTTACCTCGTTTCCCTCACTGGTGTTACCGGTACCCGCCAGAAACTACCCGCCGGTCTTACCGATTTCGTCACGAAGGTAAGGGTAAAAGCGGAACAACCCCTCGCGGTGGGTTTTGGCATCTCAAATGCCGCACAGGCAAAACATGTGGCAGCGGTGGCCGATGGCGTCATCATCGGAAGCCGTCTCATCCAGCTCATTGATGAGGACCCTGCGCTCGGCTCGCTCGGGAGCTTCATCAGCGAAGTGCGCCGGGCGCTTGACTCAATCCGAGAATGAGGAAGGAGGTGGCATCAGCGCAAGATTCGTCCGAACGGTTAAAATAAACAGCAGACAGAAAGAAGAAAGGAGGTATCAATGGAGACAACAAAGTTTTTCCTGAACGAAAAGGAAATGCCCACCCAGTGGTACAACATCCAGGCTGACCCCCCCGAGCCGCTCCCACCCTACCTCCACCCC
>JAOAEN010000323.1 GCA_026416775.1 Dehalococcoidales bacterium | reverse complement strand
CCCGAAAGACAGCCGCCGCGATCTCGGAAGGGGTCATCTCCCCGCCGTTCCGGAACAGGGCGCTCATAATGCTGAAACGGATGAGGCTTACCTCATAACGCCTGAGGGCAAGCTCAAGGTAACGCGAGAGCACATCAAACGAGGTCAGGATGGAAAGCATCGTGCCCAGGGGGGTTTTATCCGCTCTTCTGCCCGTTTCGCTCACCGTCATGAGGCACCGCCAGCGAAGGGTAACCGCTGACCCATTCTGTTCCAGCAAGAACTATATTATTACTCTTTTACGAATTTGTCAAATCCTCCCCCACGCGTAAAAGACGCCTTCCCGCCGCAAGCAGAGCACAGCTCCACCCCCCGCAACGCCGGTTTTTCGTTCCATATAGAACCATTCGTTCTCTCCCAATTTGCCATTTTGGCGCCTTTTTTTTATTATTAGGCGGGAAGATCTCTCCCCGCATAAAAAGCACGGAAGGGTAAAACGCTATGCATATTGACAGCAGTGAATACTGGAATCCGGTCGTGGAGACGTTGCCCCGGGAAAAGCTGCAGCAGCTACAGCTCAGGCGCTTCCGCGAGATATTCACCTGGGCTTACGAGCATTCCAAGTTCTACCGCAGGCTCTATAAGGATGCCGGCATTGAGCCCGGGGACATCAGGACCTTTGATGATATCAGGAAGGTGCCCAAGATAGAAAAGTCCATGATGCGGGCGGTGCAGGGGCCGGGCAAGGACAACTTCCCCTACGGGGACATCCTGTGCGTGCCCCTGGAGCAGGTGACCGCCTACCGGCAGACGAGCGGCACCACGGGGCAGCCGGTCTATCAGGCAGATACCTGGCAGGACTGGGAACTGAGCACCGAGGCCTACTGCTATGCGATGTGGGCGCAGGGCTACCGCGCCAAAGAGCGTATCTTCCTTCCCTTCGGCTACAACATCTTCATCGCCTTCTGGGCTTACCACCTGTCTCTTATACACATCT
>JAOAEN010000322.1 GCA_026416775.1 Dehalococcoidales bacterium | reverse complement strand
CGTGGGCTCGGAGATGTGTATAAGAGACAGGTCCCTATCTGGGCAATATAGGTATCGTACCCCACGACCGCATCGCTTCCGGCAATCACCTCCCGGGCACGCAGGGTCATCTGGGCGGCGCTGCCGGGACCGATCCCCACGAGGTAAAGCTTGCCCCTGCCGCCCGGTGGCACCCGGCAGACCCGTGCCACGGCAAGCGTGATGCTCCGGTTGAAGCGCGTCTTCGGCACGACCAGGCTACCGCCGCTGCTGAGCAGTGCCGCCGCCTCGCATACCGAAGGGGTGGCAACATGCTCCAGCGCCGCCGCCGAAGGGGAAGACGGAAAGTTCACCCGGCTCAGGGACTGCCCGCTGAAATACTCCACCGGAATGCCTCGGGCAAAGGCAAAATCGTTAAGACCGGGCTCATCCTTCTTGAGATCAACCGTGGCCAGATTCCTTACGGAAAGCCACGCAAGACCGTGGCGGGCAAGGAGCAGGTCAACCGCCTTTTCTATCTCGTTGCTCTTCACGCCGCGGTTACAGCCAATCCCCACCACGAGGGTCGGCGGGCGGAAGATGACCAGAGGCATGGGAAACGACGACACGTCAAAAGCCCTGTCGCTGATGATGACGCCACCGCCACATCCCGACCGGCGCAGCTCCTCAGGGCTTGAAAAGAACCTCAGTGTAGGAAACCCCCGGTCCTGCCAGGCGGTCTCCCCGGCATCCTGATAGACCCCGACCGGCTCCCCGTTCACCAGCGCTGCGCTGACGTGTGTCAGCCCCCCGTCATCCTCAACCCTCCAGCCGGACTTCTTTGCCAGAAGGTCCAGCGAGGGAAGGCCGAGATTATCGGAGGCGGTGGTAATCACCGGCTCTGCCCCGGTAAGCCCCGCGACCCTGCGGGCGAGGTCATTGGCACCCCCGATATGCCCCGAAAGCAGGCTCACGGCAAACTTCCCGGCATCATCAAGGACGACCACCCCGGGGTCCCGGTGCTTGTGCGAGACGAGGGGGGCAACC
>JAOAEN010000321.1 GCA_026416775.1 Dehalococcoidales bacterium | reverse complement strand
GTTGGAAAGCACGATGTGCTTTACCCCGAGCTCTTCGGCAAGACTCCTGCCCGCCTCACCCCCGGTCTGCATGTTGTCGATGACAAGGACAACCCCGGCTTCCCTGCCCTTGTCCACAAGCTCCCGTACCACCTGAGGAGTAAATGTCTCCGGCCTGCCGTAGGTGGCAACGATGTTTAGCCCCACCCAGCGCACGAATCCCGCCTGCTGCTGGTCGCAGAGGACCTTCACCGAGGCGAGATCCAGCTGCGAGAGCCTTGCCTTTATTTCCGCCTCCTTGGCACTGATCTTCGCCTTATAGTCCTGCGCCGCCTTTTCGTAAGCCGCAGCATTTTCCGGGTCAACCTGCGAGAGCGCCGAAGCGATCCTGTCGGTGGCCTCACGCTGCACCGGCGGGGTCATCCAGTTGCCCTCAAGCTCAATTTTCACCGTGATGAGGTCTTTGTTGTTTGCCGAGGCGATCAGGTCATCGGAGAACTTCTCGCCCTGCCAGTTGTGCATGAGGAAGAGCCGGCCGTCAGCAAGCTTCTGGATATCACCGGGTTTAACGTCAAAATGCCCCGGGCACTGCGCCGGCGGGATGATGTTCACCACGCTCACCCTGTCGGCCCCGATGCGTTCCACGATCTGGGCAATGAGCGACGTGGTGGTGACCACCCTGAGCTTACCGGAATTTTCATCGGTACAGCTACCGAGCAGGAGCAGACCGAGCAGACTTAAAAACAGTAGCCCGGCAAACACAAGAATACCATTTCTCTTCAGAGACATACTTTCTATTTCACCTCGGGGAAAGTTACTTTTTCGCGGTTCTTCTTATTACTTCCTTAGGGTCACTGATGAGAAGCACCACAAGCCACACGAAAAGAGCAAGAATGATGACGGAGACACCCAGCAGCGTGGCTCCGGTGCTTACCTCAAGGAACTCACCACCTTCGGCAAAGTAAGCCATCAGGTGGTCAACAAACCACATGATCGTGGCACCCCAGAACATCAGGCTGAGCAGCCCAAGCCTGTAC
>JAOAEN010000031.1 GCA_026416775.1 Dehalococcoidales bacterium | reverse complement strand
CCGAGGTGGAGGCTATCAGCGCCAGCATCAGCGGCAGGTACCCCGGGGTGCAGGTTGAGATAATTCGTGGCGGTCAGCCGCATTACAGCTATATCATTTCCGTGGAGTAAAAGGCGGAGGTAAGGGAATGGCTGTCAGAGTAGTTACGGATACGCTTTCCGATATTACCGCTGATGTGGCGGAAGAGTTCGGGATTACTGTGGTGCCGCTTTACGTCCGCTTCGGGAACGAGACCTTCCGCGACCGTATTGACATCACAAGCGAGGAGTTCTACCGCAGGCTGACCACGGAACCCGTCCTTCCCACCACGACCCAGCCCACCCCGCTTGATTTTGCCAATGTCTATAACACGCTGGCACAGGAGACCGATGAGATTCTGGTGGTGACCATTTCCTCAAAGATGAGCGGTACCTACCAGTCGGCGCTCCAGGCGAAGGAAATGGTGAAGGGCAAGTGCCGCATTGAGGTTATTGATTCCCAGCTTGTGGCAATGGGCATGGGGCTGATCGTGATCTCGGTGGCAAAGGCGGCCAGAGCGGGTGCCAGGCTCGATGAGCTTGCTTCCATGGTGCGGCGGGCAATACCCCGCTCCCATGTCATTGCCTATTTTGATACGCTGAAGTACCTTGCCAAAGGCGGGCGCATCGGAAAAGCGCAGGGTCTGCTCGGCTCAGTGCTTTCGGTAAAGCCGATCCTCACCGTTAAGGACGGGGAGATGGCACCGCTCACCAGGGTGCGTTCGCTCAGTGCCGGGCTTGACTATATTTATAATGTGGCGGCAAGCTACACGAATGTTGAAGGGCTTGCCGTTGAACATGCCACGACGCCCAAGGACGCTGATGTCCTGGCGGCACGGGTGAGTTCCCTCTTCCCCAAGCACCGCATCTTCCGGGCGGTGATCAGCCCGGTCATCGGCACCTACTCGGGGCCGAACGCCATGGCGCTGACCATTCTGGAAGCAGAGAAATAGATGCCGGTCAGAGTGGTGACGGATAGTGTCGCCGATATTCCACCGGACCTCGTGCGGGAGCTTGACATCACCGTGGTGCCGGTGCTCCTGCGCTTCGGCGAGGAGACCTACCGCGACGGCATCGACATGAGCAAGGAAGAGTTCTACCGGAGGCTTGTCGCAAGCCCGGTGATGCCGACAACCGCAGCTCCATCCATGGACGCATTTGTCCGCATCTACGCTGAACTTGCACGACAGTCCGATGAAATTGTGGCGGTCATGCTGAGCTCCCGCTTGAGCGGGGTCTATAACGTGGCGCTGCAGGCTGCCCGCCTCATCGCGGATAGCTGCCGTGTCACCGTGGTGGACTCGGGCTGGGCGGTGATGGCGGAGGGGTTCATCGTCATTGAGGCGGCACGGGCGGCCAGAGCGGGTGCCGGGCTCGAAGAGGTCCTCGAGGTGATAGAGCGCACAAAAGGGCGCGTTGATATGCGTGCCGTCCTGGGCACGCTGGAATACCTGAAACGTGGCGGGCGCATCGGCAGGGCACAGGCACTGCTCGGCTCCATGCTGCACATCCAGCCGATGGTTACCCTCAGGGGCGGGGTGGTGGAGCCGGTGGGGCGGGTGCATTCCCGCACCAGGGCGATTGAAGCCCTGTACGAGCATGTGGCGAGCTTTTCCCGGATTGACGGGCTTGCCGTGGAAGAAGCCGGTTGCCCCGAGGATGCAGAGCAACTCATCGGGCTTCTGAGCCGGATCTATCCCAGAGAACGTATCCTGCGCTCGCCAACAACCCCGGTCATCGGTGCCCATACCGGCCCCGGGCTTTTGCTGGTTGCCATCCACGGCGACAGGTAACCTTGAGGGCCGGGCCGGAAGCCATCTGGGTGCAGAGGTCCCTGGGGTTGTTTTCAACCGTATCAAGCCTCCCCCATATTTTGCTCACCTTTTCTCTGCCTGTCCTTCCGGGCTTTGATTGGGATATAATGGGCAGGGAGTCTTACCGTGGACTTCGGCGACCTTAGAAAGATCCTGGCACTTGAGGAAAAGCTCGGCTTCGGCGACAGCGCCGTTCTCGGCGGGATGGACAGGTTCCTGCGTAATTTCGCCACCAGCGCAGAGGTGCGGTTGAATTCCCCCGAGCTCATCCGGCGCTTCCGCGGGCTTTTCGGCTCAAGCTACAGCGCCATGACCGTTCCCCAGCGGAAGGCCTGGGTGGCAGAGGTAACCAGCTTCCTTGATGAGGTGGAAAGAGGGAAAACAAGGGTGGCTTCTGTCCCGCAGGCATCCGGGGCGGTGCCCGTGCGGGATGGGGCTGCGGCAACGAAGAAGATATCCGCAAAGCGGAAAAAGGCGGTGAATATAGTGGCGGCTTCCCCTCCGCTTTATGCCCCGCTGACCGTTGTGAGCGGGATCAGCACCGCGCTTGCCCAGCGCTTTGCCCGCCTGGGGTTGAGGACGGTACGTGACCTCCTCTATTTTTTCCCGCACCGCCACATTGATTATTCCCGCCTGAAACTGATCTCCCAGCTTGTTGAGGGGGAGGAACAGACCATCGTGGCGAATATCTGGCAGGCGCAGGAGGTGAACCTGGGAGGCAGGCGCAGTACCGAGGCCATCGTCGGGGATGAGACGGGCAATATCCGCGTCGTCTGGTTCAACCAGCCCTATCTGGCGAAGCGGCTCCGGACTAACGACCGCATCATACTGAGCGGACGTGTCAGCGTCTTCAGGGGAAGGCTCGTCTTTCTTTCCCCCGAATGGGAGCCGGTGGATGAGACAGAAACGGTGCACACCGCAAGGCTGGTGCCGGTCTATTCCCTCACCGAGGGCCTGCGACCGCGGCAGGTACGCCGCCTGATGAAGGACTTTATTGATCGGTGGGCGGAAATGATGCCGGAGTTTCTCCCGCAGGACCTGCGGTCTCGCCTCGGTCTTCTTGAGCTGTCCGAGGCTATCCGCCAGGCACATTTCCCAGATGGTGCTGCAAGGAAGGACCAGGCACGGCGGCGGCTTGCCTTTGATGAGCTTTTCCTTCTCCAGCTCGGGGTGATGAGCCGTAAGCGTACCTGGCAGGAAGGTTTTCCGGCAGAACCCCTTGCGGCGGATCCCGGGCTGCTTGAGCGGTTCTTGAGTTCCCTTCCCTTCCGTCTCACATCCGCGCAGAGGCGGGTGCTTGATGAGATACTTGCCGATATGAGAAGGAGCTCCCCGATGAGCCGTCTGCTTCAGGGTGAAGTCGGCAGTGGCAAGACCGTGGTCGCCACGGCGGCACTTCTCACCGCGGTTGCCAGTGGCTTTCAGGGGGCACTCATGGCCCCCACCGAAATACTGGCGCAGCAGCACTTTAACACGCTCGCGCAGCTCCTTTCGCGGGTCGGCGACCGGAAAGGTGAAGGTTACCTGTATACCTACACCGGTATTCTGCCGCGGCGGGTGAGCGTGGCGCTCCTCATCGGGGAGGTCCCGGCGGCGCAGAAGCGCGAGCTTCACCGCAGGATAGCCGGGGGTGATATTGACATCGCCGTCGGCACCCATGCCCTTCTCCAGAAGGATGTGGGCTTTGCACGCCTCGGTCTTGCCGTGGTGGACGAGCAGCACCGCTTCGGGGTCGCCCAGCGCTCGGCACTGAGGGAAAAAGGGTTTTCTCCCCACATGCTGGTGATGACGGCAACACCGATCCCCCGGACGCTTGCGCTTACCATTTACGGTGATCTTGACCTTTCCGTGATTGATGAACTGCCGCCGGGAAGACAGCCGGTGAAGACGAAATGGCTTTCTCCCGAGCAGCGCGAGAGCGCCTATGCCTTTATCCGCCGTCAGGTGGCCAAGGGCAGGCAGGCTTTCATTCTCTGCCCGCTCATTGAAGAATCGGAAGCGATCGCCGCGCAGGCGGCCACCGCCGAATACGAGCGTCTCACCCGTGAGGTCTTCCCCGATCTTAGGCTGGGGCTCCTCCACGGGAGGCTTTCCGCCGAGGCGAAGGAAAAGGTAATGCGTGATTTCCGTGACGGCAGGCTCGATATCCTCGTGGCAACACCGGTGATTGAGGTCGGCATTGATATCCCCAATGCCACGGTCATGCTGATAGAGAGCGCCGACCGCTTCGGGCTTTCCCAGCTCCACCAGCTGCGGGGCAGGGTGGGGCGCGGGAGCGAGCCGGGCTACTGCCTGCTCCTTGCCGAGAGCCCCTCGGAAGTGGCACAGAAACGGCTTGACATAATTGAGAACGTGCATGACGGGTTCAGGCTTGCTGAAGAAGACCTGAAGATGCGGGGGCCCGGTGAATTCTTCGGCACGCGGCAGAGCGGGCTGCCCGACCTGCGTATGGCGAGGCTTTCCGATGTCCCTCTCCTTGAGCTTGCCCGCACTGAAGCCACCCGGCTCTTTCAGTTGGATCCCGCCCTGACAGAGCCCGGCCATCGGCTTCTCCGCGAGGAGCTGGACCGCATCTGGAAGGGTGCTGCCGAGTGGAGCTGATACCGCAGACGTTTCTCGCCCCCAACTGAATCTGGCAGCCCCGCGGATGGGCCCGTGTGGGATAAACGGGGGCTGAGCGTGGGAAGCAAGCCAATGCCGGTAAGGCCCGTTGCCGTGCTTCTGCTTGAGCGCCGCCCGGATGTGCTATACTTTACTGTGGTGAAAGTAGCCGAACTCGGGGAATTTTCCCTCATTGACCTTCTTTCAAGGATGATCACCGAAGCCGGGGTTGACCGCCTCGGCGAGGGGAAGCCTATCATCGGCATCGGGGACGATGCTGCCGCCTTCCGCGGCGATGCGGGGGTCTATCTTGCCACCACCGATACGATGATGGAAGACGTGCATTTCCGCCGCGGTCTCACCGGCTGGCAGGACCTCGGCTGGAAGGCGCTTGCCATCAACCTCTCCGATATCGCTGCCATGGGGGGCATCCCGCAGTACGTGCTTGTTGCCCTTGCCCTGCCCGCCGCCACAGAAGTTGAGGCGGTCACCGCCGTCTATGAGGGGATGATTGAGCTCGCGCGGAAGTCTTCCGTTGCCATCATCGGCGGCAACATCAGCCGTGCGGACAAACTCTCCATCACCATCACCGTGCTGGGAATAAGCCCGGAGGGTAAAGTCATGGGCCGCAGCGGGGCAAGAGCAGGGGACATTATTGCGGTGACCGGATATCTTGGCAGTGCCGCTGCCGGGCGCGAGATGCTCTACGGGAATCTTGCCTTGAGCCGGGAGGCGGGCTCATACCTGCGTGAGGCCTTTAACCGCCCCACCCCGCGTATCAGGGAGGGCAATTTCCTGCTGAAACACGGGGTAAGCTGTGCGATTGACCTGAGCGACGGGCTTCTTGCCGACCTCGGGCATATCTGCGAGGCAAGCGGGCTGGGTGCAAGGCTGGATATAACGCGACTTCCCGTCCATCCTGCGGTACGGGAAAACTTCGGGGAAATGGCAGATGGGCTTGCCCTTTCCGGCGGGGAAGACTACGAGATCCTCTTCACCGCCGGCAACGGGGTTGTCCAGCGCCTCAGGGATGAGGCGACCTTTCCTCTTACCGCGATCGGCACCATCACCGAGAGCTTTCCCGGCAGGATAGAAATCACTGACGCAGAGGGAAAGCCCGTGAAGACAGCCAGAACGGGCTGGACACATTTCTAGTTGTTTATGGAGAGAAACATGGTTACCATGCCGAAAGTCATCCTCAGCAGTACTGACCTCAGCGAAGGCTATTGCTTTGGCTGCGGGCAGAACAACCCCTTCGGGTTGAAGCTGACCTTTATCCGCGATGGAGATGGCCTGCGCGCCGAGTTTACGCCGGGTAGCCACCATCAGGGCTGGCCGGGGCTTCTTCACGGCGGCATCCTGGGCTGTCTCTTTGACGAGGCAATGAGCAATGCCGCCTACGCCACGGGCAATACCTGCCTTACCGCCAGCATGAACATCAGGATCCGCCAGCCGATAAAACTCGGCGTGCCACTTGTCGTCACGGCACGCGTCAGCCGCATGCGCCGGAAGATCATCGAGACCGCCGCCGAGGTGCGCCTCAGGGACGGTACCATCGTTGCCGAGGCTACGGCAAAGCAGTTCATCGCCGAAAACGGGGCCGATAGGCCCGATAGGGTCAGGGAGCTGCGTCGCCATGTCTGACAGGGGCGTCCTTCAGGCCGTGCTCTGGGATCTGGACGGTGTCATCGCTGACACCGCCGAATACCATTACCAGGCGTGGCGGCACGCGCTCGGCAGGCGTGGCATCAACCTGCGCCGGGCCGATTTCATGCCGCTTTTCGGGCAGCGACATGATACCATTATCAGGTTCTTCCTCGGTGATTCGATCTCCCCCGGAGAGATGGATGCCATCAACACGGAAAAGCAGGCACAGTTCCGCCGCTGCATTCAGGGCAATGTCCGCCCCATGCCCGGGGCAGTTGAGCTTATCAGGAAACTCAGGGAGAACGGCATCGGGCTTGCCGTTGCTTCATCGGCGGTAGCCGAGAACATCAGGCTCATCCTGCAACATCTGGGCATTGAAGGGTATTTCGGGGCCATTGTCGCGGGAACCGAAGTTGCCGAAAGCAAGCCCTCGCCCCAGATCTTTCTCCTCGCCGCCCGAAGGCTTGGGGTGCCCCCGCAGGGCTGTGTTGTTATTGAGGATGCCATTGCCGGCGTAAAGGCTGCCAGGGCTGCCGGGATGAAATGCGTTGCCGTTACCAGCAGTCACCCGAAAGAAGTCCTGAACGGTGCCGATATCATTGTGGAAACACTTGAGAAAGTCAGCCTTGAAGACCTGAGGAGGCTTTTTCGGGATAACCGTAAGAATCTTGGTTGAGGAGTCCCGTCGGATGATGGAAAAATCGCTTGTCCTGGTCAAACCCGATGCCATGGAGCGTGAGCTTGCCGGGGCCATCATTGCCCGGATCCAGGCGGCCGGGCTGAAGCTCACCGCGCTCAAAATGCTCCACATGGACCGTGCCATGGCGGAGCGCCACTACGCCGTCCACAGGGATAAACCGTTCTTCAAAAGCCTCGTGGACTATATCACCTCAGCGCCGATTGTGGCGGCGGGCTTTGAGGGGGAAGATGCTGTGGAAAGGATAAGGAAACTCATGGGGGCGACCGATCCCGCTAAAGCCGCCCCCGGCACGATACGGAGGGACTACGGGCTTGACGTCCAGCGCAACTCCACCCATGCTTCCGATTCACCCGAAAATGCGGAAAAGGAAATTGCGATTTTCTTCAGGAAGGACGAGGTCTTCAGCCAGGCGTTCACTAAAGGAGCCTGACTACGACCTTTGCCCGCTGCCAGAGCTCGTCGAGGTTGTAGTAGCGACGCTCCTCGTGCCCGAAGATATGCACGATGACGTCACCGTAGTCAAGGAGGAGCCAGCCTGAGTCCAGCGTACCCTCGCGGTGATGGGGTATCACCCCCTCGCCCTTAAGCTGCTTTTCAATCTCATCAAGGATGGTATGGAGCTGGCGCTCGCTGTCCACCGAGCAGATAACGAAGTATTCAGCAAAGCTGCAGAGCCCGCGTACATCTAGCAGGACGATATCGCTTGCCTGCTTGTCGCTTGCAATTTCCACGGCACGGCGGGCAATCTCAATGTTTTCCAGAGCAGGCCCCCCATCAAGTTTCTACGGGAAGAATTATAGCACAGCCGCAGGGCAGGGAAGAAGCGGTAACAGCCACATCCGGTTTCCCGTACCCCATCGGCTTTGGCCCGCTCTCACACAGCCGGATTTATCAACCATGTGGATGCCTCCCGTGTGATGGGGGATGAAGGATGGTGAGCGCAAAAAGTAAGCCGGGAGCAGGTAAAATCCCCCGACAGGTCTGGTAATAGGCGGGGGTTTCATGTAAAATAAGAGGTAATCGGGTGAGGTTTATGAAAAAATGAAAAGATGTCTTGGCCTGCTCGGAACGCTCCTGCTCCTGCCGCTTCTTGCCTCGTGCGGGCTTTTCGGTGACTCCGAGCAGGAACGCTACGAGCGGGAGATGGAGCTCTACCAGCAACAGCTTGAGGCTTACCAGAAATGGCAGGAAGAATACTACAAGAACCTCGAGCAGGCGATCAACGAATACAACAAGGCCTATGCTGATTGGCAGAAGCAGGAAATGGAGCGCGCGCTGCAGCAGGCCTACGGGGAAAACCAGACGGTAGTCGTCGTGGTTAGTGGAAATCAGACCCAGCAGTAAGTCCCCACCGTGAGCATCAGAGAAAACGTTGCCCAGCTACTGAGGGAAGTCCCTGAAGGCGTCCTAATCGTCGCCGCTGCCAAATCAAGAAGCCCGGACGAAATCGTTGAAGCCGTTGAGGCCGGCATAAGCGTCATCGGTGAAAACTATGTCCAGGAAGCCGAGCTTGCCTTCAGCCGGATCGGCAGGAGAGCACGCTGGCACTTCATCGGACACCTTCAGAAAAACAAGGTCAAAAAGGCAATTGAGATCTTTGACATGATAGAGACGGTGGACTCCGTTGAACTCGCCCGGGAAATTGATAGAAGGTGCGCCCAGGCGGGCAAGGTCATGCCGGTGCTGATTGAGGTCAACAGTGCCCGTGAGGCCGGTAAGGCCGGGGTTTACCCTGAAAACGCGGAAGGTCTCATCAGGGAAATCGCCCGTTTAAGCAACATCCGCGTGATGGGGCTGATGACGATGGGGCCGGCCGTGACGAGGCCCGAGGAAGCACGCCCCTATTTCGCCGAGACGAGAGAACTCTCCGAGCACATCAGGAAAATGGGGCTACCGAATGTGGAAATGAGATATCTTTCCATGGGGATGAGCGCCACCTACCGCATCGCCATTGAAGAAGGTGCCAGCATCATCCGCATCGGCACCAGGATATTCGGGGAGAGACCGTAATGCTTCAGTACCCGCAGACTCTGAACGCAGTGCTGGAAAGCACGGTGCACCATCACGGCGGAAGCCCCGCCATTATCGCCGGAGACCGTGAGATGACCTTCGGCCAGCTTGATGAGGAGGCCAGCCGCTTTGCCTGTGCTCTCCTCAGGATGGGATTCAGGAAGGGGGACCGCGTCGCCCTCCTCCTTTCAAACATCCCCCAGTTTGCAGGCGTCTTCTTCGGGATCATGAAGGCCGGTGGCATCGCGGTACCGCTTGATACGCGCTATGTCCCCGACGAGCTTGAATGCCTCTTTAACGACTGCCAGCCCAAAGTTGCGGTTGTTGAGGTCCAGGCACTCGGCAGCACCTTCAGACAGGTGCTGGCAAGGTTCGGTAGCAGACAGAAGTTTATCACCGTCGGTGAAAAGACCGGGGGGCTTCCCGTCTACGATGAGCTCATTGCGGAAAGTCCGCCGCAGGAGACCGGTATCCCGCCGGACCCCGGGGACCCCGCCATCATCGCCTATACGAGCGGCCCCACCTTTGACCCGCACGGTGTTGTCCTTTCGCACCGGAGCCTCTGCATCGAGGCGGCCTGTTCTGCCCAGGCCATGCACCAGACGGAAAAGGACGTCATGATGCTTTTTGCCCTGCCGATGTATCACCAGTTCGGTCTGGTA
>JAOAEN010000320.1 GCA_026416775.1 Dehalococcoidales bacterium | reverse complement strand
GGATGGTATCATCCGGCGGGGAAGCCCCTCAATTGACGAGTCCATGGTCACCGGGGAGAGCCTGCCCGTGGAAAAAAAGGAAGGGGATACGGTCATCGGTGCCACCATCAATCAGACGGGGAGCTTTGTTTTTGAAGCCACCCGTGTTGGCAAGGATACCACGCTTGCCAGGATTGTGCGTCTTGTTGAGGAAGCCCAGGGTAGCAAGGCTCCCATCCAGCGGCTGGCGGATACGATTGCCGGTTTCTTTGTCCCGGTGGTTATCGGTCTTGCGGGGGTGACTTTTGTTGTGTGGTATTTCTTCGGTCCGCCTCCTTCACTCACCTATGCCCTTCTTAATTTCATCGCCGTTTTGATCATTGCCTGTCCCTGTGCGCTGGGGCTGGCAACGCCGACGGCGGTGATGGTGGGGACGGGGAAAGGTGCCGAGCACGGGATACTCATCCGGAGCGCTGGAGCTCTGGAAAGACTTTGCAAGGTGGAAACTTTGCTTCTGGACAAGACGGGAACCATCACCGAGGGAAAGCCGCAGGTAACTGATATCATTGCTCTGCCGCCGTTTTCTCCCGACGAGGTGCTGGCACTGGCGGCGGCGGTGGAGCACGACTCGGAGCATCCGCTCGCTCAGGCAATCGTTCGCCGGGCAAAGGAAAAATCGCTTGCGGTTAGCCCGGTAACGGATTTTGTCGCTATCCCCGGTCGCGGTGCCGCTGCCGTGCTTGATGGTAAATACCTGCTCCTGGGAAATCTGGCGCTGATGCGGGAGCGCGGGATTGACCCCGGGGGGGCGCAGGAGAAGGCGGGTGGCCTGCTTGCCGAGGGTAAGACCGTGATGTTCCTGGCTTGCGACAGCAGACCCGCCGGGATTATCGGGCTTGCCGATACGATCAAGCACAACGTCAGGGCTGTGGTGGCTGCTCTCCGGAAAGCGGGCGTCAGGGTGATCATGGTCACGGGGGATAACCGTCGTACCGCTGAGGCGATTGCCCGCCAGGCCGGTATCAGCGAGGTGCTTGC
>JAOAEN010000319.1 GCA_026416775.1 Dehalococcoidales bacterium | reverse complement strand
TCCCGGGGAGGGTTGCGGTGCTGCACAGCGGTTTGACACCCGGTGAGCGGTTTGATGAATGGTGGAGAATCAGAAGCGGCGAATTCCTGGTGGTAATCGGCCCGAGGAGCGCGGTTTTTGCGCCCCAGCCTGATCTGGGTTTAATTGTGATTGATGAGGAACACGAGTGGACGTACAAGCAGGAGGTCTCCCCCCGCTACCATGCCCGTGAGGTCGCCAAAAAGCTCGGTGAGCTTACCGGCGCGGTGGTGGTGCTCGGCAGCGCCACGCCCGATGTGGAGACTTACTACCACGCAAGGGGCGGGGGGTACCGTCTTCTGAGCCTGCCCGAGCGGGTTGTGCCGCTTGCCGGCTCCCCTCTCCCCCGGGTTGAGGTCGTGGACATGAGGGAAGAGCTTAAAGAGGGAAACCGCGGCGTTTTCAGCCGTCGCCTCATCCGGGCGGTTGGCGACGCACTCAGCCGTAACGAGCAGGTCATCCTTTTCCTCAACCGCCGCGGCGGGGCGACCTTCATCCAGTGCCGCCGCTGCGGGTTTGTCATGCGCTGCCGCCGCTGCGAGGTCACGCTTACCCAGCACCCGGCGGAGAATGCCCTCATCTGTCACCAGTGCGGTTACAGGTCAGCCGTTCCCTCTGCCTGCCCGGAGTGCCGCAGCCGTGAGCTGAAATTCCTCGGACTGGGGACGCAGAAGCTGGAGCAGGAGGTGGCAGGGGTTTTCCCCGGGGCGCGTGTTCTCCGCTGGGACAGCGATGTCATCCGGGGTAAGATCACGCATGAGGCTATCCTGCAGAAGTTCCGCCGTCACGAGGCAGATATCCTCATCGGCACCCAGATGGTTGCCAAGGGGCTGGATATCCCCGCGGTGACCCTGGTCGGAGTGGTAAATGCCGATGTCACGCTCAATCTGCCCGATTTCCGTGCCGGCGAGCGTACCTTTCAGCTCCTGAGCCAGGTAGCGGGCAGGGCGGGGCGTGGTCCGGGCGGGGGTGCGGTGATTGTCCAGACGTTTTCTCCCCGCCATTACG
>JAOAEN010000318.1 GCA_026416775.1 Dehalococcoidales bacterium | reverse complement strand
AGATGTGTATAAGAGACAGGTCGCCAGGGGACTGATCGGCGAGGTCATCAGCCGGATGGAGAGACGCGGCCTCACTATCAAGGTGGCCCGTCTGTTGAAGGTGACGCGGGAGATGGCGGAGCGTCACTACATCCAACACCGGGGTAAGGACTTTTACGAAGAGCTGGTGGCGCATATCACTTCGGGCCCTGTGTTCGCCATGGTGGTGGAAGGACCCTCCGCGGTCAGTGTGGTCCGCCGGATGATGGGTGCTCCCAACCCTCTTGAGGCTGCTCCTGGCACCATCAGAGGAGATTTCGGGCTTGACATTCGGCGTAACGTAGTTCACGCGGCTGACAGCCTGGAGGCTGCAGAGAGAGAAATAGCGATCTTCTTCCCCGAAGGTGGGGAGCTCACGCCTTAGGAGATGTGCCCAAGATCTCCTTTCCCTGAGGATTTCAAGCTCTATCTGGCTTCGCAGTCGCCACGCAGACACTCTTTGCTGCGCGATGTGGGGGTGCCTTTCGAAGTGGTGCCCACAGACGCCGAGGAATTGACCGCCGGCAGTTCAGCCGTTGAGCTCGCCGAGAAGAACGCGGCAGCGAAGGTCCTGCAAGCCCGGCTGCCGGCTGAGGCGGTCCCAGGAGCTTTCGTGCTGGGCACCGATACTGTGGTGACGGTCGACGGAGCGATCTTGGGCAAGCCGGGCTCGGCTAAGGAAGCCGCCGAGATGCTTGCCCGTCTCTCCGGGCGACGGCACCGGGTGATTTCCGGGGTGGCGCTGCGGCGCCTGCCGGCTGGGTCGCTTTTGACGGAGGAGCTGCATCTGAGGGTGGCAAGCGCGATTACGGGGGTCACCTTCTTGCCGCTGGACCGCGAGCAGATCGAGGCTTATGTCGCCTCGGGGGAATGGCGGGACAAGGCGGGAGGCTACGCGGTGCAAGGTCTTGCTGCCCTGTTTGTATCTGAGGTGCACGGTGAGTACAGTAACGTGGTGGGCCTGCCCCTATGCCTGGT
>JAOAEN010000317.1 GCA_026416775.1 Dehalococcoidales bacterium | reverse complement strand
CGGCCAGATGCCGCGACTGCCCCTCCGGGCGGGTCACGAGAATGCCCATGCCCGCCAGCGGACCGGCCTCCGAGGCGAGCCCGCTCATGTGAGAACCCCAAGCTCGGCGAGGATGCGGTCGGCATTCTTCACCACGGCGGGAATATCGGCGCCGATTTCCCTGAGGGCTTCGGCGTTGCGGCGGAGCGCGCGGATTTTTGCGGTCATTGCTTTGAGGTCGTACTGCTCTGTCATGGCTATCTCCTAATGCGGTCGCAGGTCCTGGAAACGCTTGCTCTTCGCCTGCGAGCGCGGCAGCGTCCCGTGGGGCAAAAACTCAAGGTTATAGCCGAGGTTGGTCTTGATGCGGAGCTGGTCGGTGAGCCTTGCCCGCAGGCTTGCTTCTTCGTGCGCATATTCCGGCAGGATTTCTACCTTGAGAGTGATATCATCAATATCACCCTTCTTGGTGACGATGACCTGATACTCATTGCCGAGCTGGGGGAAGCCCCGCACCACTTCTTCAATCGCCGCCGGGGAAAGGAGCACCCCCTTCACCTTGGTGATGTCGTCGGCGCGGCCCTGGATACCGCCCTCAAGGAGGCGGAAGGTGCGCCCGCACTCGCACTGGCGGTCGCTCCACTGGATGATATCCTTGACGTCGAAGCGGATGCAGGGCTGGGCCATGCGGTTGAAGGTGGTCACCACCATCTTGCCGCGCCGCCCCGGACCGGTGCTCGGCTCTCCCGTAACGACGTCCTCAATCTCCACGAGGTAGAACGCCTCGTTGACGTGTAGACCAGCCTGGTAGCGGCATTCCCAGCCCCAGTGCCCGATTTCCGTGCTGCCCACCTGGTCGTAGACCTTGGCGCCCCAGGCTTCTTCCATGCGCCGGCGGGTGGCGGGGATGCTGCCGCCGGGTTCTCCGGCAACCGTAATACGCCGGATGCTGAGGTCGCGCGGCGGGTCAATCCCCATACTGCGGGCGGTCTCCGCCATGCCGAGGACATAGGTCGGCGTGGCACCCATGGCGGTGGCTTTGAGCTCCTGCATCTTGAGGATGCGTGCTTCCGTGTTGAGCACACCCCCGGGGATGACCTCGCAGCCGATCTTTTCCGCGGCATAGTGGTAAGC
>JAOAEN010000316.1 GCA_026416775.1 Dehalococcoidales bacterium | reverse complement strand
GCACAAACGCCATCAGACAGAGGGAGAATGATGAAGAAAGTACAGGTGGTAACGGACAGCACTGCCGATATGCCTGAAAGTGTGGTGAGGGAGCTGGGCGTCAGGGTGGTGCCGATATGGGTGCGCTTTGGCAACAAAAGCTACCGGGACGGGGTTGATATCACCAAGGAAGAGTTCTATTCACGATTGTCCTCCTCGGACGAATTTCCCTCAACTTCCCAACCCACGCCCGAGGATTTCAGTGCGGTCTACAAGGAATGCGCGGCGGAGAGTGACGGTATTGTCTCGATCCATGTGTCATCCAAGCTGAGCGGCACCTTTAACTCGGCAAGCCTTGCGAGAAAGTCGGTGGGAGATAAATGTCCCGTTGAGGTCATTGACTCAAAAGCCGGCTCGGGGGCTCTGGGGCTTGCGGTTATGGCGGCAGCGCGCGCCGCTAAAGCCGGGGCGGCCTTCCACGAGGTGGTTGCCGAAGCAAGGAAGGCGGTGGGCAAGGTGGGGCTAATGGGCATGGTCGGGACGATGAAATACCTTGCGCGCAGCGGCCGGGTGAGCAAGGCTATCGCCGCGGCAACGCGTTTCCTGAATGTCATGCCGTTGCTTACTCTCCGTGACGGGGAAATCGCCCCCGCAGGTCTCGTCCGGGCGGTAAGCAAGGGGATGGACAGGCTCTGCGAGTATGTCAAGAAGAACTTGCCTGTGAGCGAAATGATAATCGTCCACAGCCGGGTACTCGAGCAGGCAAAGCAGCTGCGGGACCGCCTCAGCGAGTATTTTCCGAAGGAAAAGGCCCACATCGTGGAGCTCGGTGCCGGGCTGGGGGTCCACGGCGGGCCAGGGGTTCTGCTCGTTACCGTGCGGCGCAGCTAGAATTCGGTATTTCTCTCTGCTCCGAAGCGATAACAGGCACGGAAAGTTCTCGCATTTTTCATAAACGCCTGCTTCCTTTAGCGTCCTTGCGATGCCCCGTGCTGTCCCGGGGATGAACGCATGCCACGGGGTGCCCGGTCTTTGCAAGCGGGATATGCCTCAGCTTATAATCTAAAAGAAAGTTGGCTGCCGGCCCATGCCGTGCGGTGCCGGGTAGAAGGTCCGCAGGGAAAGCGCCGAGGCGGGGATGCCCGCAGGGAC
>JAOAEN010000315.1 GCA_026416775.1 Dehalococcoidales bacterium | reverse complement strand
GGCCTGAATCTCCTTGTAGAAAAGGAAGACCGCCCCCACCACAACCACCGCCACAACCGCAAGGGCGATAATGTCACCCCGCGTGTTCGTCAGGATGCTCCCCCAGAGGAGCTCAAGCGCCGCCGATTTCGGTCCGGGCATGAGCCCCATGAAGAGGAAGGCAAGCCCCAGCATTAGGGAAAAGATGGCACCGGTTGATGTCTCCGGGCTGATTTCTCCACGGTCGGCAAGGGGCCCGATCACTGCCGCCGCCCCCAGGCTGAAGGCAAAGGCCCCGATCATGGGGTTAAAGCCAAGCCACACCCCGAGCAGTGCCCCGGCGAATGCGGCATGAGACATGCAGACACCGATGAACGGCATGTGCAGCAGCACCACGAAGACACCGATGGTGGAGCAGGCAATGCCGCCGAGAAAAGCCGAAAACAGGGCATTCTGCATGAAAGGGTAGCCAAAAACCGATACGTCCATGTAACTAGACAAGTGCGGTCTCTTCCCGTCTCCTTTTCACCTCGTCCAGTGAAAGGTCATAAAGCTCGGCAAGCTTCTCATCGGTGGTGAGAGCCCCTGGCAACCCCTCGCCCCAGATAAGCCCGTCCTTCATCAGCACCACACGGTCGCAGGCAAGGGGAAGCGCACTGAGGTCATGGGTGACGAAAAGTGTGGTCAGCCCCTTGAGGTCATGGATGCGTCTGACGAGCTCCAGAATATCGGTCCTGGCCTTCCAGTCCAGCGAGGCGGTGGGCTCGTCAAGAAGGAAAATTTCCGGCTCCTGGGCAAGACAGCGCGCAATTGCCACCCGCTGCTGCTCCCCGCCTGAAAGGTGCCCGATGGGGCGCCGTGCCAGATGCCCCATGCCAACGAGTTCCAGCGCCCTGTCCACGATTTCCCAGTCGCGTCCGGACGGGCGGCGGAAAAGCCCGAGCCGCCCGTAGCGGCCGATCATCGCCACCTCACGCACGCTCATCGGCATCCGCGGGTCAATCTGCTGGATCTGCGCAACATAGCCGACCCTTTTCCGCAGGAAATGACCGCCCGTACGGGAAAGGTCGTATCCCAGCACATGCACCTCGCCGGCGGCCATGTCGAGCCAGGCGGCCGATTCATAGCCCGATTCCTTGACCAGGCGCCAATCGAGTCGCGCAATCTCGGCC
>JAOAEN010000314.1 GCA_026416775.1 Dehalococcoidales bacterium | reverse complement strand
GCCTACGAGGCGGGTGATAGCCGTCGTTTCAGCCTTAACGAAGCGAAAGACCGCGGTCTTATAGAAGATAGCGGTTTTGATATGCCGTATTTTGCCCAGGTAGCACGCCTTGTTGACCTGCAGGCGCTGAGGAATGCGGGGCTCAAGATTGTGGTTGACCCCATGTACGGGGCGGGGAGCGGCTATCTCCGGCGGGTGCTTGAAGGCGGCAGCACCCGTGTTATTGAGATCCATGCCGAGCGTAATCCCCTTTTCCCCGGCCTTCACCCGGAGCCCATCATGCCCCACCTGAGCGGGCTGGCGCAGGCGGTGAAGGAAAACCGCGCCGATATCGGACTTGCCCATGATGGTGATGCCGACCGCATGGGGGTGGTTGATGAGAAGGGAAACTTCCTCAACCAGCTCCAGGTCTTTGCGCTGCTCTGCCTTTACCTCCTTGAAGTGCGGGGAGAGCGCGGTGCTATTGTCAAGACCATCACCACGACGAACATGGCTTACCGTCTGGGCGAGCTCTTTAACGTGCCGGTCTATGAGACGGCGGTGGGCTTCAAGTATGTGGCACCGGTCATGGCGGAGAAGGATGCCATTATCGGCGGTGAGGAAAGCGGGGGCTACGGCTTCCGCGGGCATATCCCCGAGCGCGACGGCATCCTGGCAAGCCTCTGCTTTCTTGACCTCGTGGTGCGGACGGGGAAAACCCCTTCGGAGCTGCTCCGCTACCTCTATGAAAAAGTCGGTCCCCATCACTACCGGCGTATTGACATAAAATTCCCCGAGGAAGCACGGCGGGATATTATTGCGCGGGTAGGCAGGCCGCGCAGTGAAATTGATGGCGTTGCGGTAGATCGGCTTGATACCACGGATGGTTTCCGTTTCATCCTCAGGGACGGGAGTTGGCTTCTCGTCCGCTTTTCCGGCACCGAACCGCTTCTGCGTATCTACACGGAGACGGATAGCCCCGAGCGCGTTGAAAGGCTGCTTGCGTGGGGCAGGGAAATGGCGGGAGTGTAGCGATGGCAGCGGTGAATCTGGACGACTTAAAGCTTTACCCGAAGGCCGATCCCGAAGGGATGCTTGCCCGGATCAGGGAGCTACCCGAGCAGTGCCGACGGGCATGGCGGGCGGTCATGGATTTCGGGCTTCCTGCGGACTACGGTGATGTGGATG
>JAOAEN010000313.1 GCA_026416775.1 Dehalococcoidales bacterium | reverse complement strand
GTCAAAGTCCACGCCCTCGGGCAGCCCCAGGCGCGTAAAATAGCCCTCAGGCACGATGGCGTGTTCCACGATGAACTCTTTGATCTTCTGCCTTGTCCAGCCGGCGCCTGCCAGTGCGGCGGCATTGGTAGGCGTGAGGATGATACCGAGTGTGCCCATTCTTGCCGGAGTGAGGCTGCCGACAATGGTGGCGAGAATACCCTTCGCATCGGTGCCGAAGGGCATCATTTGCTGGTAGGACTGCGGGAAGAGCAGGGAAACGGTGCTTTCCTCCTTCTTAAAGCCGCGGCTGACGTGGAATGGCTCCCAGGGGCTGTTGGCTTCATCCTCGGCGGCGACCCAGGTGTACTTTGCCGGGTTTCCCAACACGCCCATATCCTCAACCTGCTTGCGGATGCCGCGGATGTTCTTGGTGATGAGCCCCATGGCGCGCCCGAAGGCCGCATTGGGAAGGTCACCGGGGCTCATTGCGCCGTAGCTTGAGCGCAGGTTAATCTCTCCGGCCACGGGGCCGTTGATGAGCCAGAACGGCGCAAAGGAGCCGGTGCTCACCGCCATCATCCCGCAGGCAGGGCTTGCCGCCAGGGCATGCACCCCGGCGATGAGGAGCGGCATATGGGTGGGAAGGCAGCCCGCCATCACGGCATTGACGGCGATTTTTTCCACCGTGGCCTTGCCCAGTCGCGGCTCAAGCTTTTCAACGATGGTGTCCGGGGCAAGGTCAGTGCCGGTAAGCATCTCGGCAACCGCCTCTTCCGTCGGCGGGACGATGGGCAGCCCGTCCGTCCAGCCGCGCTGGTAGAAAAAGCGGTTCACCTCGGCAAGGGTACCCCTGAAGACGATGCGTGCCGACTTTTCCGTCTGACGCAGTGGGGGCTGTTTTTCCTCGGCGGAAAGCGGTCTGGTGAGCACGCCCACCACTTTATCAAACACCCCGTTTATGGCAGCTTCAATGGTGGGGACAACGGTGCATTCCGAAACGATTGGCTCCGGCACCAGCCGGATGACCGGCATCCCCTTGCTTGAGGCTGCGGAGAGGGCATCGTTGACAAAGTGCTCAAAAACGTAGGTCGCCGTGGGCTTGCCCTGGCTCTCAATGTAAATGGCATCGTACACAAGGTACTTGGTACATGCCCCTCAGTCGCCGACGGCGGCGATGACCGCATCCACCCCCCTGATC
>JAOAEN010000312.1 GCA_026416775.1 Dehalococcoidales bacterium | reverse complement strand
TCAGATGTGTATCAGAGACAGAAGCTGCACTGGCTGCCGGCCATGGGCTATACCACACCCCTCAAGGACTTCTGGCTGAACAGCAAGCAGATCATCATGCCGGTGCTCTGCCTGGCCGTCTGGCCCATCAGCGGGACGGCACGGCAGACGCGCTCCAGCATGCTTGAGGTGCTCAGGCAGGACTATATCCGGACAGCCTGGGCCAAGGGACTCCGGGAAAGAGCGGTGATCATCAGACATGCCCTGAAGAACAGCCTCATCCCGGTCCTGACCCTGACCGGCATGAGCATCGGCACGATTGTCGGTGGTGCCGTCCTGATTGAATACGTCTTCAATATACCCGGCATGGGCAGGCTGATGACCGATGCCATCTTTGCCCACGACTACGCCTACGTTCAGGGGGTTACCTTGATCATTACCATTACTGTCATCATCGCCAACCTGCTCGTGGACATTTCCTATAGCTGGATTGACCCGAGAATAAGATACGATTGACGGACGAATATATGGCGGAACAGATACCAAACGCAACTCCTGAGACCATCCCCCGCACCAACGAGCTCAAAAGGTTCATCAAGGTCTTTTTCGGGCGCGGTCTGGTCATCTTCGGCTCGCTCATAATCCTACTCTTTCTGGTCATGTCGGCATTCGGGCCGTGGATTGCCCCCCATGACCCCAACGTGCAGGACCTCGACCATGTCCTGACACCGCCATCATCCGAGCATCTCCTGGGGACAGACTATCTGGGAAGGGACCTCCTAAGCCGCCTGATATACGGTGCCAGGAGCTCGCTCATGGTCGGCATCGTCGCCCTCGGCATCGCGGCGATAATCGGCATGGTGTCCGGGATGGCTGCCGGGTACTTCGGCGGCTGGGTTTACTCCGTCATCATGAGGGTCATTGACGCCCTCATGTCCTTCCCGATGCTGGTGCTGGCGCTCCTTATTTCCGCACTGCTGGGCGGAGGGCTCAAGAACGTCATGATCGCCCTCGGCGTTTCCATGATACCGGGCTACGCCAGGCTCATGTGCGGCCTGGTGCTGTCCACTAAAGAAACGGATTATATCCTTGCCCAGCGTTCGCTGGGCAGCAGCAACCTGCGCATAATGTTGCTCCACATCCTGCCCAACTGCTTTCCGCCGATCATCGTGCTGATAACCATGCAGATCGGCATCGCCATTC
>JAOAEN010000311.1 GCA_026416775.1 Dehalococcoidales bacterium | reverse complement strand
GCTCCACCCCGAATATGATACCGACCCCTCAATATTCTACATTGACGGCAGAATCGGTACCAATACCGACGACCCTCCGTCCGTGGCTGAGGAAGAGAAACGCGAACCGGTGATGGAAGGAGCGAAGAAGTAGTATGCGCGTGCAGTACAGCCTTGATAGCAGCCTTGATACATTAAAGATCCATAAGTGGATGGTCGGCTACACCCGGCAGACCGAGTGGATAGAACGCCGGGGAATTTTCCTCTGGATCGCCTTCTATTCCGGGGGGCTTGCCGGGGGGCTTTACCTCGTTTCCCTCTTTTTCAACAGTCTCCTCGGCATGTTCATAAGCTGGCTGATCATGGGGGTGATCAAGGGCGGGGCACACTTCGTTTACCTTGGCAAGCCTCTGAGGGTCTGGCGGATTATCGCCCATCCCCAGACATCGTGGCTGTCCCGCGGGTTCATCTTCGTGCTCTCGTTCGTGGGGTTCGGCGCGATCCAGCTTGCCCTTTCCTACTGGATGGCGGGCAGTGCCGCCGAGATTGCCTTCAAGGTGCTCACGGCTATTGCCGCCTTCTGCGTCACCTTCTATACCGGTGTCATCCTCATGAACGTGAAGGGCGTGCCTTTCTGGAACTCGGTGTTGCTGCCGGTGCTGTTCGTTGCCTGCGGGCTGCTCGGCGGCTTCGGGCTTGCCGTGATCATCTCACTTACCGCCGGAGGCATTGACCTACACACCGCCGAAGCCGGCAGCCGCTGGCTCCTCGTGATCAATGCGCTACTTATCATCGCCTATCTCTGGCAGGTGTCCCGCAGGGAGGTAACGGCCAAGCTCACCGTGCTCCAGCAGATAAAGGGGGAAAATGCCCTGGCCTTCTGGCTCGGCGTGGTGATCATGGGCATCATCATCCCGCTTGCCATCGCTATTACCGGCATGGTAAGTGATGCGGTGCCGTCTTCGGTATTACTCTTTGGCGTGGCGTGCGAGATCATCGGCGGGCTTTCCCTGCGCTACTGCGTCCTGAGGGGAGGTGCCTACAAGCCGCTCGTTGCCAGAGGCACCGCTGCGTAGCCAAAAGCAAAAATCTTAAGAATGGCGGAAAAATCTATGGGTGAAGCAAGAGATATCAAGACGACCTGGAAAAGCTGTCACGGGGGGAGCGGGGTGCTCGTTACCGTGAAGGACGGTACGATCATCCACATCG
>JAOAEN010000030.1 GCA_026416775.1 Dehalococcoidales bacterium | reverse complement strand
GCCCATGAGGGGCAGTTTCAGCCAGCCGTCCTCTACCGGCGAGCAGAAGGTGTTGTTCCAGTGTAGCTTGCTGAAAAGCCACCTGCCGTTTTCCTTGACGTACTTGTTCTCGTAGTAGCCATGCAGCCACTCGGCGCGGGGAAATGCCCCGTACGGCTTTGCCTCGCAGAGCCAGGTCTGCCACCTGCCCCAGGCGGTTCTGCCGTCGGGGGAGATGTCCACGACGCCACCGATCTGCATGACGATAAACTGCACCCAGGGGGGATACTGGCGGGGCTTTCCCGAATTGCCGAACATCTGCCAGTAGATGCGGCGCACGCCCTCTTTACCGTAGAAAACGCCGTGGTCAACGATTTCCACGGACTCGGCGTTATCGGAGAAAAGGTCGACGATTTCCGCCCACATGTTGTTGTCAAAGTAATAACCGTAGATGCGCTGGAGGTTCTCTATTTCCTGAATATCCTCCATGAGCTGCACTCTTTTCTCCAGTTCTTCCAGGTCCATTTTCATCACCTCTCCGTTATTCTCCTGTGACCGGGTGTTTGAAGGGGTAGGGGACATTGCCGACGTGGTAGGGGTAGGGGTGATAGGCGGTCGGCGGCGCATCGGCATGAGGGAAGGGGGTATCGGCGAGCTTGGGCACCCTGAGGAAACCGCTCTCAAATGAGGTCCAGTAGATGAGGTTCCAGTGGAGCTTCTTGAAGTACCATTTGCCGTTTTCCTTGATGTACTCGTTATCGTAGACACCGAACTGCCAGGTCTGCTTCTGCGTGCCCCCGAAGGGACGGCACTCGAAGGATGGCGTGTACCAGCGCCCGCGGGCAGTCCTGCCGTCCGGGGATATTTCGATGACGCCCTGCACCTGCATGATTTCAAAGAAAATCCAGCCGGGGCGCTTCATGCCGACCATGCCGGCATACATCCGCTTCACCCCATCTTTACCGTAGAAAACGCCGTGGTCGGTGATCTCCACCGATTCCGTGTTTTCTGAGAAGAGATCGATCACCTCCTGATACATGCCGTTGTCAAAGTAGTAGCCGTACATGCGCTGGAGGTTTTCGATCTCCTGGATGTCCTCCATGAGCTGGACTCTTCTTTCCAGTTCTTTCAGGTCCATGTCCTGCCTCTACCTGCCGGTGATGGGGTGCTTGAAGTGGACGGGGAGATGATAGCCCGAAGGGTACGGGTGCCAGTTCGTCGGCGGGGCATCCGGCGGCACCTCACGGCTTGGCCCGTGATGTCCGACCACCGGGGTCTTCAACCAGCCGTCCTCGTAGGGTGTACGGAAGTTCAGGAAGAAAAAGAGCTTCTTGAAGTACCACTTGCCGTTTTCCTTCACGTATTCGTTCTCATAGATACCGTGTGCCCAGAGCTGTCTGAGCTCTCCTTCATGCAGGCTCAGGATCGGTCTTGCCTCAATGAAGAAGCCCTGCCAGCGCCCCTTGGCATTTTTGCCGTCCGGTTCAATAGTGACCACCCCCTGAAGCTGCATGCCGATGGACATGTAGCCCAGCCGCGGCTTGGCATCCTTGCCGCCCTTCATGAGTTCGATGAAATACCTTCTTATGCCTTCTTTACCCTTGTAGACCCCGTAATCGCATTCTTCCACGGACTCGGCATTATCGGAGAAAAGGTCAACGATCTTCTCCCATTCCCCGTAGTCGCGGTAGTAGCCGTAGATGCGCTGGAGCCTTTCAATCTGCTTGATGTCCTCAAGCCGCTGGATCCTTCTTTCCAGTTCTTCAAGCGTCGCCATAAGACCTCCTTTACCGAAGTTTTTCCCGAATTATACCCCGAAAGTTGCGGTGATGGAAAGCGGGCTTTACGCGGCTTGGTTTCTTGTGCTCACTCACTTTATCAATCCCTCACACCGGGTCATCTGCGGGACTAGGAAATTCGGTCGTGTGATGGTGAAAGATGAATTAAGAGGGACTTTGTCCTCCTTTTGCCATTGAAAACCGGCCACTGCAGGCCTAAAATGGGGGGCAGGGGAGGTGGGGAGATGATCGTCGTCACGGGGGCAACGGGACACATCGGCAATGTCCTCATCCGGGAGTTGGTCAGTCACGGGCAGACGGTGCGGGCTTTCGTCCTGCCGGATGACGACTGCCGTCCTCTGGCTGGGCTTGAGGTTGAGGTTGTCCGTGGTGATGTTACCGGTCTGAAGAGCCTTGAAGCGGCATTCGCCGGCGCGGACACCGTCTTTCACCTTGCCGGGATCGTTACCATCATGCCCGGCATGGAGAAGGTCCTGGAACGGGTGAATGTGGGCGGCACGCGTAATGTGGCTGCCGCCTGTCGCAGGTGCGGGGTGCACAGGCTTGTCTACACGAGCTCAATCCACGCCATTGCCGAGCCGCCTCGCGGCACGATAATTGATGAGTCTCAAGCCTTTGACCCCGTCCGTGTCCTTGGTGACTACGCGCGCAGCAAGGCCCGCGCCACGCTTCTCCTGCTCGATGAGGTCCGCAGAGGGGGGCTTGATGCGGTCATCTGCTGCCCCACAGGAGTCATCGGCCCGTGGGACTACGGAGTGTCTAATATCGGACAGCTGATACTCGATTTCGCCAGCGGGCACCTGAAGTCCTACGTAAGGGGTGCCTATGACTTCGTGGACGTGCGCGATGTAGCGCGCGGTCTTATCCTGGCTGCTGAAAAAGGGCAGTCCGGTCGCCACTATATTTTCTCGGGCTCACAGGTTCAGGTACAGGAACTGATGCGGGAACTTGAGCGGCTCATCGGGTACCCCGCTCCAACCTATGAGATACCGTCGGCTATCGCCCGGGCTGCCGGGGTGCTGGCAAGCGTGTACTACCGCTTGATACGAAGAAGGCCCGTATTTACCGCCTACTCCATCGATGTGCTGCGGAGCAACTCCCAGATAAGCTCGGCGCGGGCGCGCGATGAGCTTGGCTTCACCTCCAGGCCCTGGCAGGACTCTATCCGCGACCAGGTCGAGTGGTTTCGTGCCGAGGGAATGCTACCGACGCGCCACTAGTTCGCAACATGACGGACATCTGGTTTGTTCTTGTAGAAGGAAAAGGAACCGCTATCATATCTTTTCGACTCAAGCAGAGTGTAATTGCCGTGCTCACTGGGGTAGTAGCTGAAAATAGCTTTGTAGGTGGGATCTATTCCTTTCTCGGCTGCTTTCGGGGGTAGTAAGTGGGGCTTCCGTCCACTTTCCAGTTCGGGAAATCAGGCTTCTGTCCGGTTCTGCTTTGTTTACTGTGCTGTCCTGGTGCGGAATGCGCAACCATCTAAAATACCGGGAAAAACATGCTGAAAACATAAATCATGGCAGGGATTGAGACCACGCCGAAGGCGAAGCTGCCCACGATGAACTGGCTGGCGACGGCACGGTTGCCGCCGCAGCGCTCGGCAAGTATCGGGATCGCGGTTATCGGCGGCACCGCCGCCTGCAGAAGAACGATGAACGCCGTGGTGTTATCGGGGCGAAGGAGCACCAGCAGCCCCAGAAAAACGAGGGGAAACACCACGTTCTTCACCGCCACGAACTTCACCACGTCGGCAGCATAAAACCTTCTTTTCCCGTCTTCCCGGAACATCAGGTCATTATAGATGTTTCCCCCCAGGATCAGCATGAAGAGCGGTGTTGCCATGGCCCCCACCATCGTCAGGATGCTGAGGACAAAACCGGGGACATGACGGCTGACACCCGACAGACCGATGGTTATGCCTATCAGCGTGGTTATCAGCACCGGATTGGCTATCCGTCGCCAGTTCAGCTTCTCCTTCTGAATCCTTCCCTGATAGAACAGCGTGTACGTGCTGAAAACAAGCGACGGGTGCAGCGCCATGAAGACGAAGAGCACCACCAAGTACTGATTGTCGAGACCGAAAAGCCCGCTCAGGATAACCAGCGGGAAAAAGATCCCGTTCTGGTAAAAAAGGCTCATCCTGAATTCAGGGCGGATCTCCCTCCTGACAGCGAAAGATGCCGCAAGCGATAGCAAGAGTGAGATAACACTAAAGCCGAGCCACCACAGCGGCATCCGCCACCAGCCGGGAAAGTCCCGCGGGGAAAAGTCTCTTATCAGGTTGCCCAGGACCAGAAAGGGAAGGGCGATATCGGTTGCCAGCGAAGAAAGGAAGGACAGTGTAGCCCCCGCCACCCGCCGCCGCCCGATGACCCAGAAACCGAGCACCCCGATGCCCAGCAGGACAAAAACAGCCTCAAAAGTGATCAAAAAGAGCTTCAATTCCTCTTGATATCCTTTCCCGATGCAATAGACTTCCCAGACAATACTATACCACGCGCGGGTTTAGAGGTATAATAGCTGTAGAGCCGTAGAGGTTTGTGCCATGAGCAGCAGCGTTATCAGGATAACCGCCCGCCCCAAGCTCCGCACGCCCAACCTCCTTGCGGCATGGCCGGGTATCGGCAACGTTGCCATGATCCTTGCCGCCTACCTGCGGGCAAAGCTCCCCTTCAAGGACCTGGGCTACATCGACCCCGCCTACTTTTTTGACCCCGTGGGGGTGCTTGTCAAAGACAACGTCATCCAGGCTCCCACCTTTCCCCAGAACAACTTCTACTACTGGAAAAATGACAGCGGGGAAAACGACCTCATCCTCTTTATGGGCGAGGACCAGCCCATGAGCAAGAGCTACGATCTCGCCCACTGCATCCTTGATGTTGCCGAAAGGTTCGGGGTCAACCGCATCTACACGTGCGCGGCAGCGATTACACGTATCCATCACAGCGAGATGCCCAAGGTCTGGGGGGTGGCAACAAGCCGCCCGGTGGCGGAAGAACTTGCCCGGCACAACCTCCAGCATGCCGATAACCTCCAGATCGCCGGGCTTAACGGGCTTCTCCTCGGGGTCGCCAAGGAGAGGGCAATAGAGGGCATCTGCCTTCTCGGTGAAGTCCCTGTCTATGCCAGCCGCGTGCCCAACCCGATGGCAGCACTCGCCGTGCTCAAAGTGCTCACCACCGTTCTCGGGATACAGGTTGACCTTGCCGAGCTTGCCCGTATGGCAGTGGAGGCGAAGGAAAGGATAAAGCAGGTCGCAGCTCAGGCAATGGAGGAGTACATTGACTATTTCACCGAACCCATCTGGGAACGCGATGTGGGCGAGGAAAATGAAGAAGAAGATGATGATGAAGGCGGGGAGGAGGTGAACTAGGGGGATACCCTGCNTCCATGAAGCTGGGCAAAAGCGTTATTGAAGCCGGTTTCAAGCCGCTGGGTACGGCGGTAATCACCGGGAGCAAGATCAGGCTGCGCGAAAAACGGCTTTCCGATGCCCACAATGACTACAGATGGCAATCTGACCCCGAGCTTGCCCGGCTTGATGCTACCTCGGTGCTTGATCTTCCCTTCTCCCTCTATTTCATTGACTATGCCTCTGCCCTGCGCCAGACCCAGCACAACCGCTTTCCCCTCGCCGTGGATACCCTTGAAGGTAGGCATATCGGTAACTGCACCTGCTACGATATTGAAGAAGACCAGGCACAGGCGCAGTTCGGCATCATGATCGGTAACCGCGACTACTGGAATAAAGGCTACGGTGCCGATGCCGTGAATACCATGGTGGACTACGTCTTCCGCACCACACGGCTCAACCGCCTCTACCTCAAGACGCTGGACTGGAACATCAGGGCCCAGAAATGCTTCACCAAATGCGGTTTCGTTCCCTTCGGAAGGCTCAATACCGATGGTTACCGTTTTATCCTGATGGAAATCAAACGCAAGGACTGGGAAAAGCGCACTCCGCAACCCGGCATCCCCACCGGTAAAAACAGCACAGAATAGGAACGGGTTCTGCGCAGGGGAAAGACCGCTCATGGAATACGGCGGAATTGGCCTCGGATATGACCCCATTCGGTGGTGCGGGGAAAGCCTGCGCCTCATTGACCAGACCCGTCTTCCCCGCAAGGAGGTCTATCTTGAACTCAGGGACTACCGGGCAGTAGCTCGCGCCATCGAGACCCTCAAGATTAGGGGGGCACCTGCCATCGGCATCGCCGGGGCTTATGCCGTTGCCCTCGCCGCCCGAAAAATCAAAGCACGATCTACCGCCGAGTTCCGGAGAAAGCTCAGCCGGGTGTTTGACCGCATCGCCGGCACCCGTCCCACCGCCCGCAACCTGTTTTTTGCCCTTGAGCGCCTGAAGAAAGCTGCCGTTTCAGGTAAAGATATCACCACGATCCGTCAGGCCCTGCTTGAGGAAGCCCTGAAAATCCACGGGGAAGAAATGGAGGCATCCCGGCGCATCGGCGAACTGGGGTCTGCGCTTTTCCCTCAGGGTGCCGTTATTCTCACCCACTGCAACACCGGGCCACTCGCAACGGGTGGCTACGGCACCGCCCTCGGGGTCATCATCACCGCCCACCGCAAGGGCAGGGATATCAGGGTCATTGCCACCGAGACCCGCCCGCTCCTTCAGGGAGCGAGGCTCACCACCTGGGAACTCATGAAGGCGGGGGTGCCGGTGAGCCTCGTCACCGACAGTATGGCGGGGTATCTCATGAAACAAGGAAAGATAAAATGTGTCATCGTCGGGGCAGACCGCATCGCCGCAAACGGTGATACCGCCAACAAGATCGGCACCTATCCGCTTGCCGTGCTCGCCCGCGAAAACCGCATTCCTTTTTATGTTGCCGCCCCGACCTCAACCTTTGATTTTTCCCTGAAAAGCGGTGATGAGATTCCCATTGAAGAGCGTAGCCCCCTTGAGGTTACCACCCTGGCCGGAAAACCGATAGCCCCGCCGGATATCCCGGCCCTCAATCCCGCCTTTGACATCACCCCGCACCGCTACATCAGTGCCATCATCACCGAGCGGGGTATCATCACCGGGCCTTCCGCGCGTAGCGTGAGAAGCCTGCTTGGGAAAAACCCGCGCTGAGAGCAAAGAGCCAACCGACAGCAAGCGAAGCAGTATCCGGCCTCTTACTGGAAGTGGTACGGGATGAGGCAATCGCTGATGGTAACACGGGTTTGGCGTTTCCGGTAGAGACTGCGTTATAATGGAATATCCTGGATAGAGGAAAGGAGCCTTCTATGGAAAGCAAAAGCCTTGAGGCGAGGGTCAAGTCTCTTGAAGCCGAACTGCAGGCCCTCAAAAAGAAGTTTGAGGAAAGGGAAAGGGACGTCCGGACCCTCAAGGATATCGAAGAGATAAAGAGGCTGCAGTGTGCCTACGGCTACTATCTTGAGCGCTGGATGAGCGATGAGATCATCGCCTGCTTTGCCAACCGTCCCGATGTTTCCGCCACCCTTGTTGAAGGCACCTATAAGGGGCCCGAGGGTATCCGGAGGTACTTTGGCAAGTCCCGCGCTATGCCCCCCGAGTTCCTCCACCTCGTGATGCAGGTCTCGCCGGTGATTACCGTCTCTCCCGACGGTATGACCGCCAAGGGCAGGTGGTACGGCTGGGGCACGATCCTCTTCCGCCCCACCCAGCCGCTTGACCCTACCTACATGTGCGTGATCTACGAGATGGACTATATCAAAGAGGACGGCGTCTGGAAGATCTGGCACCTGCGGCTGAACATGCATTACGCCTATAACTCGGGGCGTGCCCCTGCCGGCCCGCCGGATGAGCCGGGCATGCGTGTCAAGCTCAGTCCGGACGAGTGGGCACCCTACGATACGCAATACCCCTCCGGCTACATCTACCCGTTCCACTTCCCGCACCCGGTTACCGGGAAACCGACCTCGGAGCACGAACGCAACGCCGTACTCAAGCTCAAACCGAACCCGTTTCGCTCCTGGGGTGAAGAGCCGAAGAAAGTCTAGTAAAACAGGAGCTGGTTATGGGACTCAGCGGTAAAGTGGCGCTGGTTACCGGCAGTGCCCGCGGGATCGGGCGGGCGATTGCCGTGAGGCTTGCCGAAGAGGGAGCGGATATCGCCCTCAACGACATACCGCAGGCTTCCGAGGCACTGAACGCCGTGGCGGACGAAGTCCGTGCCCTGAACCGCAGGGCACTTGCGGTCACCGCGGATGTGAGCCAGCCGCAGGAGGTCGCCCGGATGGTGGAGACCGTCCTTGCCGGGTTCGGGCACATTGATATCCTAGTGAACAACGCCGGCATCACGCGCGACGCGCTTATCCTGCGCATGAGCGATGAGGACTGGGATGCCGTTATCAATATTGACCTGAAAAGCGTCTTTCTCTGCACCCGGGCTGTCCTGCGTCCGATGCTCAAAGCGCGCTGGGGCAGGATCGTGAATATTGCCAGCATTGTGGGTGTCCACGGGAATGCCGGGCAGGCAAACTATGCGGCGGCGAAGGGCGGGGTGATCGCCTTCACCAGGTCCGTGGCAAAAGAGGTTGCCTCGCGGGGGATTACCGTCAATGCTATTGCCCCCGGCTTCATTGACACGAAGATGACGCAGGGCCTCGACGAAAAGCAGGCGGCCGAGCTTTTAAAGCGCATTCCCATGGGTACCGTCGGTACCCCGCGCGATGTGGCAGAGGCAGTTGCCTTTCTGGCAGGTGAAGGGGCGCGCTACATCACGGGACAGGTCCTGGGCGTGGACGGCGGGATGTAGGCAGGAGACTAGACCAGCCCCGTTTTTTTCGGTGGTTCGATCTTAAGCCCTTGCCGCCGCAGGCGGTATTCCCTGAGGCAGTTGAGCACTTCTTCGTCGCCGACGTCCTGCCAGAAGCGGTAGTAATCGGCAACGTAGAAGGGTGTATGCCTGCCGGTGACGCAGGTCACCACGCCATCCGCCACCGCACCGAGTGCCTTGACCACGTGTTCCGGCCCCACCGGGGCAGCCGCGATGACCGCTGCCGGGTGGCGGCTCCGCACCGAGGTCACCGCCGCCCGCATCGTATATCCGGAAGCAAAGCCATCATCAACGATGATGACCGTCTTCCCGGAGACCGAGACCGGGCGCTGCGCCTGATGGTAGAGAAGGCAGCGGTGGCGGATATCCATCCTCACTCTGTTCACCTGATAGTTTATCTGTGCTTCGGTGAGACCAGCCCGCCGCACGATTTCCTCATCGATGATGGTCGTACCGTCGTCGGTGACTGAGCCAAAGCACGCTTCGGGGTGCAGCGGAAGCGGTATCTTGCGCGAGACGATCACGTCAAGCTCGGCACCGAGGGTAAGTGCCACCCCCAGCGCCACCGCCACCCCGCCGTTGGGAATCCCCAGCACCACCACCTGCCCGCCGGCATATCCGGCAAGCTCCTTTGCCAGCCTGCGTCCGGCGTCATAACGGTTATCAAAAATCGGTTCTACATGCTGGTGCACCATTACAGGTCTCTCCCTCGGGAAGATACACGATCATCCCCACCCGCCCCACCTATTTTAGCAGCCTGAATTCCTTCACATCCACAAGCCCGCGGTCGGTAAGGCGCAGCTCGGGGATCACCGGCAGCGCCAGGAACGAAAGCGTGGCAAAGGGCGAGGGCAGCGTGCAGCCGAGAAAACGCGCAGCCTCGGTGAGCTTTTCATGCGCGCTGACAACACTCTCAAG
>JAOAEN010000310.1 GCA_026416775.1 Dehalococcoidales bacterium | reverse complement strand
CCGCAGACCCCATCAATCCCGAGCTCTTCAATGACGATTTCCTCAAGGACCTCGGGAGCCTCTTCCCCGCCCTTATTTTCCGTGGTCAGTGCAGACTTTTCTTCCATGATCCCCCCACCTCTATTATCCACCAGATGCGCCGTTTACTCAAGCCCCAGGCGCCTGCGCAGGTCTCTGACGTATTCCATGCCGTTTTCCCTGTAGGCCTCGGGCACCCAGGGCATGCGGGTAAGCGTTTCCAGCAGGCCCTTGAGCCTGTCAAAAGGCACGGCGATGAAATGCTGGCCCTCCGGGAAGATGCGCCTGCGCCTCATCCCGAAGCCAAGACCGGTGACGGTATGGTTGATCTGCCCCGTGACGAACGGGTAAACGATGAGCCAGTCGCAGCCGAGTGCCGGGGTGTACTTGCTCACCCACATGTCACCGGTCTCGTAGCTGCTTGCCCTGAGGATGATCTCTGCCTGTGCGGTGCTAGCGGTGATGAGGAGCACATCGGGGTCAAACGTGAGCTTCTCAAGCGGGGCGAAAGCGATATAGCCCACCGTCCCCTTTTCAATCCGGTAGATGTGCTGGTAGAGACGGCGTGCCGCCCGCGCCGAGCCGAAGACCTGCAGCCCCGCCCCGTACTCCCCGTTGATATACGGGGTGGCAAGTTCCTTCATCCCCATGACGTAGAGGGCGGCATCGCAGGTGTGGTCCTCTGGTTCCGGGTAGAAGGCATTACCTTCCTGCGCCCGCCTGACCATCTCGCAGAGCGTCATCCGCTGTCCCAGACGCGGTAGCTCCGGGCGGCCCGTGGTGAACTTCACCCCTACCGGTGGTGTGGCAAAGCCAAACCTTTCCAGCACCGCAAAATCGGAGCGGGATAGCCCTCCCATTCCTTATCCCTTCCTCAGAGCACACTCTTTAAGAGCTGGATGATCTCATCGTAGTTGAACTCGCGCGGGTTACCCTGACTGCAGAAGTCGTTGGCATAGACGCGCACGATCTTGTCCAGCTGCTCTTCCTTGACGCCGAACTGTGCCTTGAGTTCCCCGGGGGTGATGTTCAGGTCTTTGAGGAGCTGCTCAATCTCGTAGAACCAGCGGTCGGCGACTTCCCATTCCGTCATGCCGGTGGTGTCGATGCCCATGGCACGGGTCATGGCAGCGAGCTTATCAATAATGGCGGGCTGGTTGTAGCGCTCACCGG
>JAOAEN010000309.1 GCA_026416775.1 Dehalococcoidales bacterium | reverse complement strand
CCTGAAGACCGACCTTGTGGAAATCATACTTGCGGTGGTGAACGATAGTCTTGATAAAGCTAAGATTGAATTTGAAGACGATGCCTGTGTCGGAGTGGTGATGGCTTCGGCAGGTTATCCCGGCAGCTACAGAACGGGTTTTGCCGTCCGCGGGCTTGACGAGGTGGACAAAGACGTTACCGTCTTTCATGCCGGGACAAAGCTGGGTGACCGAGGTGAAATCCTGACAAGCGGCGGGCGGGTGCTCACGGTGGTGGCCAAAGGAAAAGACCTCGGAGAAGCCAGAGAAAAAGTCTACCGGAACATCAGCCGGATCAGCTTTGAAGGTGCCTACTACCGCAGGGATATTGCCGCAGTCAGAATAGAGTAGCCCTGCGGTCATGCCGTGTCCTCTTTTGGCTATTTCGCTACAGGAGGTAAGAAGAATTTATGGGACAGCCTCTGGTTGGTGTGATCATGGGCTCAAAATCGGATGCCGAAATCATGCAGGGGGCGCTAGATGCGCTGAAGAGCCTCGGTATTGAGCATGAGGTCAATTTCATCTCTGCCCACCGCACCCCGGAACGAGCGAGGGAATACGCGAAGACTGCCCGGGAGCGCGGCATCGAGGTCATCATCGCTGGGGCAGGCATGGCCGCCCATCTGCCGGGGGTAATGGCAAGCTGGACGACCATCCCCGTAATCGGCGTGCCCATCCCTTCCAGCGACCTGAAAGGCGTTGATGCCCTTTACAGCATTGTCCAGATGCCGGCGGGAATACCCGTTGCCTGCATGGCAATCGGTAGCGCTGGTGCCAAGAACGCCGCTTACCTTGCGGCGGCTATCCTTGCGCTCAAGCACGAGCACGTCAGACAGGCATACGAAGCTCACCGCCGCAGACTCCAAGAAGCCTGATTCCGCCCGTTTTACCGATTACCCACCAGCACAGTCATGGTATACCTAGCACGAAGATGTGAAAAATGTTAAAATACATACTCGGCAATCTGGTTCAAGGAGCAGAGAATGATTGAGCGGTACTCCCGCCCGGAAATGAAGCGGGTCTGGTCAGAGGAGAACAAATACAACAAATGGCTTGACGTGGAAATAGCCGTCTGCGAAGCATGGGCGGAGCTCGGGGTGATCCCCCGTCAGGCAATTCCCAAGATCAAACTTGCGAAGGTAAACCTCAAGCGCATGGAGGAAATCCTCAAGG
>JAOAEN010000308.1 GCA_026416775.1 Dehalococcoidales bacterium | reverse complement strand
GTTATTGCCCTCAAGCTTGACGAGGATCTTCACCTGGTGGTTGGGACAGAGGTATTGGAGCTGAACAAGCGGTGTATTACCGATGGCCTTGAGGATATTCATGCTGGTCTGTGTGCTCATGGGCTTGATTTTCACCCGGCGGTTCCGACGTTCTAATCGTCAATGCCGGGGACAGGAAAACGCCGGCAGATCTGCGCGACCTCCTGTCTCACCTCCTTGATGACTTTCTCCTCACCATGGTGGGCAATTACCCTGACGATGAGGCTGGCGATCTGTTTCATCTCTTCTGTACCGAAGCCGCGGCTGGTTATCGCAGGGGTGCCGAGGCGGATACCGCTGGTTACCCGTGGCGGGCGCTCATCAAAGGGGATGGCGTTACGGTTGACGATGATGCCTGCCCGTCCCAACGCCTCCTCCGCCTCAAGCCCGGTGATGCCCTTGTCCGTGAGGTCAACAAGCATGAGATGGTTATCGGTGCCCCCCGAAACAAGCCTGAGGCCGAGCTTCTGAAGCTCCGCCGCCAGCGTGCGGGCATTTTCCAGGATCGCCTTCTGGTAGGTATAGAACTCGGGCTGCATGGCTTCGTGAAGGGCGACCGCCTTTGCCGCCACCGCATGCATGAGGGGTTTACCCTGCACGTGGGGAAAGACGGCGCTATCAATGGCCTTGGCGTACTGGGCCCTGCTCAGGATAAGCCCGCCGCTCGGTCCGCGCAGCGTCTTGTGCGTTGTTGTGGTGACGACGTCGGCGTAGGGGACGGGGGTGGGGTGCAGCCCCACGGCAACGAGCCCGGCGATATGTGCCATGTCCACCATGAGCTTTGCCCCGACGCCGTCGGCGATGCGGCGGAAACGCTCAAAATCGATGATCCGCGGGTAGGCAGTGTAGCCGGCAAGGATGAGTTTTGGCCTGTGTTGTGCGGCAAGTCTTTCAACCTCGGGAAAATCGATCCGCCCGGTCTCGCGGTTGACATGGTAGGGGATAAACCTGTACGTCCGTCCGGAAAAGGTGACCGGCGAGCCATGCGTGAGGTGCCCGCCGTGGGCAAGGTCCATCGCCATGACGGTATCCCCGTACTCAAGCAGGGCAAGATAGACCGCCATGTTCGCCTGCGAGCCGCTGTGGGGCTGGACATTTGCATGCTCTGCTTGAAGAGTGCCTTGGCGCGGCTGATGGCAAGCTCCTCAATGGCTGTCTCTTATACACATCT
>JAOAEN010000307.1 GCA_026416775.1 Dehalococcoidales bacterium | reverse complement strand
GGCGTTGACGTATTTCATGGCAAGGGCAATGTCCAGTGCGGCTGCCGCCATCTTCATGCGCAGGTGCGGGGAAAGGATGGCGCATGGGGCTTCCTCAATCAGCTTCTGGAAGCGGCGCTGGATGGAGCAATCGCGCTCCCCGAGGTGGATAACGTTACCGTACTTATCGGCAAGGACCTGGAACTCGATATGCTTGATATTCGGCAGGTACTTCTCAATATAGAACGATGAAATGCCGAAGCGCTTGCGCCCCCTTTCCTCCACGAAGCGGATGGCCCTGGTAAGCTCATCCCTATTGTGGGCGACGGTCATCCCAATGCCACCACCGCCCCCCGAAGGCTTGACGATCACCGGATAGCCCAGCTCATCGGCAACCTCCTGCACCCTCTGCAGGCCTTCTCTGGACGAATCGGCGAGGATCTGGTCATGACCGGGGACGATGGGGATGTTGAGGAGCGTCATGAGGTTACGGGCGGCATGCTTGGGCTTGACCTTGTACATGGCATGGCTGGGCGGACCGATGAAGATGATACCCCTCTGCTCGCACATCTCGGCAAAAGCGGGGTTTTCCGCCAGAAACCCGTAGCCCGGGTGCAGGGCTTCGGCACCACTTGTTTTTGCCACCTCAAGTATTTTCTCCGCATTGAGGTAACTGTTGATCGTCTCCGCGCCGCCGACGTTATAGGCCTCGTCGGCAAGACGGACATGAAGCGAATCGGCATCAGCATCGGAATATATGGCAACGGTGCGGATGCCCATCTCATGGCAGGTGCGCATGATACGGACAGTAATCTCACCGCGGTTGGCAATCAGAATCTTCCGGAACAAGTTTTTCCCTCCTGTAACCATTCTTGTGATGGCAACTAGCCTAGATTATAACATGGGGCGTGGTCTAATCAAATTGGCTTTATTTACGTCAGATCCTTAGGGCTTACCTCACCTGCGGTCTTCTCTCCGGCCACAGGCACGAACAACGGCTTTCGCTCTGAAAGGGGGTAGAGAAAAGGGGTTTTATCTACCTCTCCGGAAACCGTCTTGCTTTTTCAAACGGGCTGGGGTATGGAGGAAAGTGGGTTAGAAACAGAAGGATCTTTCATCCCGTCCAGAACCGTCCCTCAGCGTTTTCGGTTACTAGTGCTTATCTCACCTCTTTATCCTCTCTCCAGCCGCAGGCACAGGAGTCCGGCTCGTGAAAATAAAGAACAGGAAAAG
>JAOAEN010000306.1 GCA_026416775.1 Dehalococcoidales bacterium | reverse complement strand
AACCTCTACCCCACGAAGAACGGGCGGGTCTTTATCAGCGCCGGGGTGCTGGCGCAGGTGCACCGCCTCTACCGGGCAATCGGGCGGGAAGACCTCATTAATACCCCGCTCGGTGCCAACCAGAACGAGCGCGTCAAATACCGCAAGGAAATTGACGAGGCCATCACCGCATGGACAAAGGACAGGACCACCGAGGAAATCATGCGTATTCTGGGTGCGGCGGATGTACCCTGCACCAGGCTGCCCGAGTTTGACGAAGTCTGCAACGACCCGCAATTGATCTCGCGGGACATGATCATTGAGGTGGAGCAGACCCTCTCCGGGAAGGTAAAGGTACCCGGTTCGCTCTTCAAACTCTCCAGAACGCCCGGTAACGTGCGCTACCCGGCACCCATCCTCGGCGAGCACAATTACGAAATACTCTCCGGGATGCTGGGCTTGAGCGAGGAAGAGATCAACGAGCTGGCAAACGAGGGGGTCATCTAGACACGGCATGGGGTTTTCCCTGCCGGCGAGAACTCCTTAGCCCGATTGAATTTCCTCGAGGATCCAGCGCGCGGCAAGCTTGTCCAGCGGCTTGTTGTTGTTGCCGCATTTGGGGCTCTGCACGCATCCAGGGCAGCCGTCCTCGCAAGGGCATTCGGCAATCACACGCAGGGTCGCCTGCCAGAGCTCGGTGACCATCTCGTAGCCCTTTTCCGCAATGCCGATACCGCCGGGATAGGCATCATAGATGAAGACCTGGGCTTTACCCGTGTCCGGGTGTAGCGGCGTGGAAAGCCCGCCGATGTCGTTGCGGTCGCAGAGAGCAAAAAGGGGCAGTATCCCGATTGCCGCATGCTCGGTGGCATGCAAGCCCCCGGGGAAGTCCCTTGCTTTTTCCGCAATCCGGCTCACGGCACGCGGGGGAATATCAAACCACAGGGCAACCGTATTGAACCTTATTGTCGGCAGATCCAGAGGCTCCTCGCCGATGAGTTCCTCGGAAAACTGGCGGTATTTTTTGAAGCCCACGACGTCAATGGTCACCTCAACATCGCCCAGACTCACATTGACCACGCCGATTTTCTTCGTCTGCCGCACCTTTATGACATGCAGGTCATGGATTTCCTTTGTCTCCGTGTAGTAGTTGACTTTGGTCGGCTCGGCAAAGGCAATGTGGTTGGTCAGGTCAAGCCTGGTGATGAGATAGGGTTTGCCCTGATGGAGATAGAC
>JAOAEN010000305.1 GCA_026416775.1 Dehalococcoidales bacterium | reverse complement strand
CCCGCCGTAGCTCCTACCGAAAAACTCACCGAACTCGCGGTCAATCTCGTCCACCTTACCCTTCACTCGGTCCATGGCAAGCCAGTGCTTGTAACGTGCTTCCACATAGCCCATCTCAATACCGTGGGTGCCGCAGCCGGTGGACCTGCCGGGGATGATGCGCGGTCGCGGTGGCTGCGCTTTAAGCGGGGCAAGGAAGGCGTCCACATCAGCCTGTTCAGGGATCTCCACCTCCTCGGCCAGATAGGAGAGGTAGTAGCCGTCGTAGTTGACCATCACCGGGAGCTGGATCTCGTAATCCTCCGCCAGGCGGTAAGCCATGATGACCTGGTCCATGATCTCCTGGTTGTTCTCCACGATGATCTGTACCCAGCCCGCGTCACGCGTGGATATGAGGTCCTGCTGCCCGGCAGAGACGGCGTGGATCCCCGGTGTTTCGCGGTTGACATTCACCATGACCACCGGGGCACGGAAGCCGGCGGTCTCAAGCAGGGTGTCATACATGAAGACAAGCCCGTAAGAGGACGTGGCGGTAAAGACCCGCGCACCCCCCATGCTGGCACCCCGGCAGACGTTCATCGCCGAGTTTTCGCCTTCCACCTCAACGTATTCGGCATCGAGGAGACCGTCGGCGACGAAGGTGGCAAGCTGCTCCGCAACCTCGCTCTGCGGGGTGATGGGATAGCAGGCGACAATATCGGGACGGCATAACCGCGCGGCATGCGCCGCAACGTGGTTACCCGTCATGACGGTGACTCTTCCCTTTTTAGCCTTCAACATTTCAACCATTGAGGAACTCTCCTTCCGGAACCATCTTCAGTGCCGCGCGCGGGCATTCCTTGGCACAAACGCCGCAGCCCTTGCAGAAGCCAAGATCGGGCTCGTAATGGTCGCCCTTGTCCCTCATGCACTGCGGCGGGCAGTAAAGGGCACAGAGGCCACAGTAGTTGCACTTTTCCCTGTCCAGCACCGGTCTCTCGGTGCGCCAGGAGCCGGTATCCAGCTTAAGAAGCACCCGGCTGGCATCCGACCAGGGGGCCTCGCCGTCAAAAATCCATTTGCGCTTGATTACCATTTTATCACCTCGACTTCCCGGTAGCCCCTTTCGGCGCTCCGCAAGTTCCTCTTGAGTATATCGCCGCTGAGGTAGTCCCCAAGGCAGGCAAGCACCGATTCCAGCTTCACCCAGCCCCTGTCTCTTATACACATCT
>JAOAEN010000304.1 GCA_026416775.1 Dehalococcoidales bacterium | reverse complement strand
ACGAGGTCAACCGCGGGGAGACCGATACCGTTTACCGAGAGCTACTTGAGGAGCTCATCCGCCTCACCGGGCAGGATGGGGAAACACTCAGGAAATTTGCCCGCAGGGCAGCCCAGGCTTTTGCACTTGTTAAGGTGGACAGAAGCACTATCAAACCATGCATCGGCATCGTGGGGGAGATATTCGTCCGCTCCAATCCCTTTGCCAACGACCAGCTCATCCGCAAGCTGGAATCCTTCGGCGCCCGGTGCGCCGTTCCTCCCATGGAAGAGTGGCTGGACTATATTGACCACCAGCGCAAACGCCGCCACCGCCTCCGCCTTGAAGGCGGTTTCCGCGACTGGCTGAAACAGAAGCTCACCGAAATCGTGCAGGAAGCCGTCGCCGAGCCGCTGCGAAGGGAGTTTGACCCCGCAATTGAGCTCTTCCGGCGGGAACTACCCACCCAGGCAATTCTTGACCGGGGCCACCGCTACCTCACGCCGGCGGTGGAGGGTGAAGCCATCCTGAGCATGGGCAGGGTCGTGGAATACGCCGAGCACGGCTTTGATGGCATCGTCAACGTCATCCCCTTCGGCTGCATGCCCGGCACAATCGTAAGCTTTCTCCTGCACCAGTTCCGCCGCGACCACGGTCTTCCCGTCCTCAATGTGGTGGTGGAAGGGACAAAAAATCCCGGTGAGACCGTGCGCTTTGAGGCCTTCATGGAACAGGCACGGGAGCACCTCAAAAGCAGGCTCAAAAAGTCAAAGCCGTATTAGTTCAGTCTTCCTCCTGCCGGCTTAAAGTTCTTTACTGCCATTGGCTGCCGGGCTTAACCATCATCCCGCGACTCCTCTCCAGACAGAGATATGGAGAAAATCCGTAGCCCTTATCTTGCCCCAAAATGGGAAAGGCAAGACGGGACGAGCCACCAAATTATGGGCTACCGCCGACCGGATACGATCCCCCATCATGTGCTCTTAGCCTGAATCCTCCATTTGTTGTAAGATATAAGTGTCATGGTGCAAAGACCGAAGAGGCTTGCTATACTCGGCTCAACCGGCTCGATCGGGACGCAGACGCTGGACGTGGTGCGCGGTCTTGCCGGTCGTTTCCGCGTCGTGGGGCTTGCCGCCGGCACCAACCACGAGCTTCTCCGTGCCCAGATCGAGGAATTCAAGCCAGAACTGGTTGGCTACGAGGGCTCGCTCAAGGTACCGCACAGCATCGAATGCCCCAGGCTTTCCCTTGAGGAAATAGCCTGCCACCCCGATGT
>JAOAEN010000303.1 GCA_026416775.1 Dehalococcoidales bacterium | reverse complement strand
AGCATGAGCTGGTCAGGGAAACCGGCGAAAAGGTTGCCGCCGAAAGCGGTGTGGCTTTCCTCTATGCCGACCTGCGCAAGCGCTATTCGGACAGCCGCCACATCACCAAGCCGCTTGACCTCTACCGCCAGCAGTACTGCGGCTGTCTCTACAGCGAATGGGAAAGATACGCGGCAACGGAAAGACCGCACCGGCAATAAAAGCATCCGCGATAGGGGAAAGACGAAGCGAAGCTCAAGCCCCTTCACGGAAATCTCCTTCCCTCCCAAGACAGTCCACACTACCAACAGCCAATGGATATTTAAGGGGGGCAAAGGACCCTTCTTGAAAGCCCTCTTCCGGCCCTTCAAACGGGCTTGACCGCCAACTCCTGAAGGGAAGCCATACAAGGAGAGGGGTAAATCATTACTTACTCCCCTATCATACATCTGAACCTATCGCCCCGTTGATGCCCCAGTGTGAAAGAAAGATAAAGCGACAAGAGGAGAAACGTAAAGAAAAACGACACAAAGCCCCCAAAATGAAATACGTCCGTGTTAGGGAGCAGGTAAAGAGGAGCGAAGCCATTACCTATATCCACCTCCCACATGGTTCAGGAAATCAATCTTCCGGTGCGTGGAGTAAAGAGGGGCACCGTCCCCCCTTTAAATTTATTTCCCCCTCTCACACAACTGAATTTATCAATCCCGTGGATGCCCCGGTGTGAGATGGGAATTAAAGGGGGTGAGCGTGAGAAAATCAGCCCGGTACGAAATAACTCTCCAGCACACAAATGGGAAAAACTCAGACCTTTCCCGGCACACCGCAAGAATACGGCGCCGCCTTTCGCCGGCACCCTAGCCCCTGCCGCCAAGCGGTGCCGAGACCTCAATCACCTGCCCCGAGAGCTTGCTTGAAACATCCGACACGAGGAAGGCGACCACATTGGCGATGTCCTCCGGGGTCACCGCTTTGCCTGCCCGCGCCAGCTCGTCAACAAGCTCCGCCATCCTGCCACCGCCGCTTGCGCGGTGGAAATTGGTCGCCCCCGGTCCCGGGGCAATGATGTTGATGTTGATGCCCTTCGCGCCCACCTCACCGGCGAGGGTCTTGCTGAACATCACCGTGCCCGCCTTTGCCGCCACGTAGGCCGCTGCCCCGGCAAGCCCGGTTGGCTGGTGTGCCGCATGGGTGGAAAAGTTGACGATCTTGCCGTAGCCGCGACTGAGCATGTGGGGCAGTACCGCGTGGGTGACGTTCATCGTGCCGCGCAGGTTCACGTTGATATCAATGT
>JAOAEN010000302.1 GCA_026416775.1 Dehalococcoidales bacterium | reverse complement strand
GAGTTACACCCGCCAGCATAAACTATTTTAGCCCGCGGGGTGGCGGTTGTAAAGGGGGGATTTTGCCCGGTCGTGGCGTGGTGGCAGCCCCCAAAAAATTTGACTTTTTATGGGGCGCATTGTTATACTGCCTAAAAGTGACGGGGATTGATATGTCAAGTGGTGGATCCCTGAGAAAGAGTTAAGGAGGATTTCAGCATGAGTCAGGACTACATCAACCTACTGGCGGATCTCAAGGAGCAGGAAGTTATTGAGCTGACCAAGAAGAGACTGGCAGCCAAAGAAGACCCGATGAAGATCCTTGAGGACAGCCGCAAGGGTATGGAGATCGTCGGGCAGCGCTTTGCCAAGGGCGAGTACTTCCTGCCGGAGCTTGTCTATTCGGGTGAGATCCTCAAGCAAATCACGGACCTGGTCAAGCCGCATCTCTCCCAGTCATCGGTGAAGGTCAAGAGGCTCGGGAAGGTTGTCCTCGGCACGGTTGCCGGCGATATCCACGATATCGGTCTCAACATCGTTGATTTCATGCTGGATGTCAACGGCTTTGAGGTGACCAACCTGGGTGTTGACGTGCCCAAAGAGAAGTTCGTTGAGGCGGTGAAGCAGACCGGTGCCCCGATCGTCGGGCTGAGCGGCTTCCTCACGCCTGCCTTTGATGCCATGAAGGAGACGGTGGAGGCGCTGGAGAAGGCGGGCCTGCGCAGCAAGGTGAAGATCATGATCGGCGGCGGTCAGATTGACGAAGAGGTGAGAAAGTACACGAAGGCGGATGCCTACGGTAAGGATGCCATGGCGGCGGTGACACTCGCGAAGAAGTGGATCGGGGCAAGCTAATTATGGAAGATAAAGAGTGGGCAAAGCTATCTTGGGAGGAAAAACGGAAAAAGCGCTTTGAGCGCTGGCTTTCGCCGCCCGGGGTGACTTTTCCCAGCCGGGAGGCAGAGAAACGTTACAAGGAAAGGGTGACCCGCTTCATCAAGGCTTTCCAGCTTGAGGAGCCGGATCGGGTGCCGGTGATCCTGCCTGCCGGTAACTATCCTGCCTACTATGCCGGCTACGACCTGCGCACGGTGATGTACGATTACGATAAGATGCAGGCGGCCTGGCTCAAGTTCCTCAACGATTTTGAAGAGGATATGGACACCTTTACCCCGCCCGGGATGATCCCCCCGGGCAGGTCGCTTGAAGCGGTGGACTACCGTCTTTACAAGTGGCCGGGGCACGGTATTTCCGGTGACACCACCTCCTACCAGTGCGTTGAGGCGGAATGGATGAAG
>JAOAEN010000301.1 GCA_026416775.1 Dehalococcoidales bacterium | reverse complement strand
AAACAGGATGGCTTCAGATAGGGAAGTTTTTCCTGCTCCTGAGTGTGATAACAGGGTCACATTGCGGATGTTTTCCATTGTAATTTGTTCCATCTATTAAATCCCCTACTTCTCAAAAATAATCTAATCGTATTATAAACATAGTTGACATATCCAGCAAGTTTACCAGAACTTATTGAGCAAAATTACCTGTTATGATAATATTAATTGGGAAGTCGATACCCCCATAATTTTTCTGGAGGGATCGCATAGTGGTCTAGTGCGGGCGCCTGCTAAGCGCTTTCCCCGGGAAACTGGGGACGAGGGTTCGAATCCCTCCCCCTCCGCCATCGTACGTATCAGTTCAGCTTTCCTCTGGTAAGAGGCTTCCTATGCCCAGGTACCATATATGGACAATCGGCTGCCAGATGAACAAGGCAGAATCGGAAAGGCTTGCCAGCCGTCTTGAAGGGCTTGGCTACGAGGAGGCGGCCAGCGCCGGCGAAGCTGATGTCATCGTTGTCAACAGCTGTGTGGTGCGCCAGAGTGCCGAAAACCGTGTCCGCGGCAAGCTCCGCGAGCTGCAGCGCCTCAAGAAACAGCGTCCCGGGATCCTTGTTGCGGTCACCGGCTGTTTTGTGGACGAGGAAGTTTCCCGTCTTAAGGAGAAATACCCGTTTGTTGACCATTTCTTCCGCGCCGGTGACGACCCGCCGTGGCTGGAAAAGCCTCCTGCCCCGGTGCTGCCGCGTATTTCCCCGCGGGTCTATGTCCCCATCATTCAGGGGTGTGATAATTTCTGTACCTACTGCATCGTGCCTTACCGGCGGGGCAGGGAGAGAAGCCGCACCCTTGGGGAAATTGTCTGCGAGGTGGAAGCCCTCGCCGGGCGCGGGGTGAAGGAGGTCATCCTGCTCGGGCAGAACGTGGACTCCTACGGGCATGATCTCCCGAGAAAGCCTGACCTTGCCGACCTGCTTGTAAAGCTCAATGAAATTCCCGGCATTGAGCGGCTGCGTTTTCTCACCAACCATCCCAAGGACATGAGCGATAAGCTCATCCGGGCGATGGCCTCTCTTGACAGAGTCTGCGAGCAGATAAGTCTGCCGGTGCAATCGGGAAGCGACCCCGTCCTTAAGGCGATGGGACGCGGCTACACCGCCGGGCAGTACCGTGACCTTGTCCACCGGATACGTGGAGCGGTCCCGGGCGTGGCAATCAGCACTGATGTCATTGTTGGTTTTCCGGGGGAGACAGAGAAAGATTTTCAGGCGACGCTTGACTTGCTTAACGAGCTCAA
>JAOAEN010000002.1 GCA_026416775.1 Dehalococcoidales bacterium | reverse complement strand
CTGACGAGGTCGCGGTAGGAGAGGAAGCCCACCTTTTCCCCGTTCGCCCAGTTGCGCCACAGCCACAGGGCATGGGAGACCTCGTGGATCTGGTGGATCGGTCTTCGCGGCTCGGTGGCATAGAGCAGGGCATTGGTGGGGATGAGCCTGGGGTCGTAGTCGCGGGTCTCGGCGGCGCGGGTGATGGCGGTGGCGGAAAGCAGCCTCTCGGCTTCCCTGCCAAGCGCCGCGGCGGCCTTTCTCGTGCCCTGCGCAAGGACCGCCCCGAAGCCCTCGCGGCGGGCGATCATGCGGGTGAGCGTCTCAATAAAGCGGGCACCGCCTATCTCGCCGAAGGGGATGCCCGTTTCCCTTTCGCTGATAATACCCTCGCGGTGGCAGAGGAGGAGCCAGTCAATCATCGGCTCCATGATGGTGGTATCGAGCCCGTACCGGTCACAGAGCCTGATGGCAAGCGTCCCCGTGTCCGCACCACCGCTTGACTTGAGGGCATGCTTCCAGTACACGTGCACCGCCTGGCAAAAGAACTTGTAGCGGCGTCCACCCTCGGAGTATGCTTTGCGGAAGCAGCCGCTGGGGCAGCCGTAGCAGGCACGGTCGCGGGTCTTCCCCGGGATGTTCTCAAACCAGTCCTTCCAGGTATCCCGGCGCATCCGGATGATCCAGTGCGTCAGCTCTTCCAGCCTTTCGGGGCGGGCGGCTGTGGGGCGGAATCTGCCGGCACTGACCGCGATGGCCTTGAGCTTCTTTGCCCCCATGACGGCACCGAAGCCGCTTGCCCCCGAGGAGCCGTCGTCGGTGAGCATGGTGGCAAACGGGATGAGGTTTTCCGCCGCCGTGCCGATGGTAAGGACGCTGGTTTCCTTTCCCAGCTCCGCCTTGAGGGCATCGGCCGCCTCGAAGGCGGATTTTCCCCAGAGATGGCGGGCATCCTTCACCGCCGCACTGTCTTCGGTGACGTGGACGTAGACGGGGCTTTCGGCGCTGCCGCGGATGGTGAGGGCATCGTAGCCGGCGGACTTAAGGTATGTCCCCCATTTCTCGCCGAGGTTGGCATAGGAGAAGAACTCGGGTTCCGCAAGCGGTGATTTGCCGCAGATCTGCCAGCGGCTGCCCCCGGGGATGGTGATAAAACCGGTCACCGGCCCGGTGGCATAGACTAAGGTGTTTCCGGCATCAAAAGCCCCGGTCCCAGGAGGCACGGTCTCCCAGTAGAACCTGGCGGCGATGCCCCTGCCGCCGAGGAACCCTTCGGTGTAGGGGGCGGAGGGAATGGTGTCGGTGCGCCCCGTGGTCAAGTCAACCCGAAGTATCCTGCCTGCATAGCCGAACTGCGTCATGGCTTCCTCCCTGCCTTGTGGGTGGCTGGAAAGATGTTAATCGCTGCGCCGCGGGGTGAGCGAGACCGCCATGCAGACATAGGGCTTTTCAATACGCTTCGTCACGATCGGACAGTGGTAAAGCCCCTTCGGGGCGACGAGCACGGTGGGCCTGTCAAAGGTATATTTTTCCTCTTTGCCCGGTTCGCCGATGGAGATCTCCACCTCGGCGCCGAGCTCATCAAGGTGGGCGGGGTCGGTCCCGATGAAGAAGACCGCTTCATCGTAGCTGTGGACGTGGGGCTTGGTGGAAAGCCCGGTGATGCCGGTGCGGTAGGCACAGGCATAGATGATATGGAGGTCCAATCCCCCCATCTTGTCCCCGCCGATGGCAAAGAGCGCGCCATCCGGCGTCCTGTGGAAGGGGATGGTAACAAGGTTCTGTGCGTACTTTCCTTCTGCCATTGCTGCTTTCCTCCGGAATGACTCAGTGAAACGGACTATGCCCTCTGTTCAGTCTTCCAGCCTCTTTCTGATATCGTCAAGAAGCCTGTTCACGCGCCTACGGTGCTCCTGTCCCCCCGGTCCGGGGGCGGTGGTGGGACGGTAGGGGAGCTCCCTGAGGCTTGAGAGTGCCATCGGGATGCGCTGGAAGGGAATGGAGATGATGAAGAGCCCGGGCGGGAAGATGTTGAGTGCCTGCATGCCGAGCCCGAGCCCGGTGATGACGTAGTTCAGCTCGCCGCTCACCACGGGGTAGACGTAGATCCAGGCGCAGGCGACCACCGGGGTTGTCCTGCTGACGAAGGGCTGCCCCGTAACGTAGTTGATGCAGCGCAGCACCGTCTGTGCCTGGTGGGTATTGGCGGTGATGATGAGGAGGTCGGGGTCAAAGCTGAGCTTGTCCACCGGGGCAAAGACCACGTACTTCACCGAGCCCTTCTGCATCCGGGGAAGGTAATCGTACATCGCCCGGCAGGCGCTTGCGCTCTGGAAAAGCCCCTCCTCCCCGCCGAATGCCCCGCTCACGAGCGCCGGCTCGGGGTCCTTGATACCGAGGATCATCTGCTCCACCCCCACACATACCCAGTCATCTGGGGTGACGTAGAAGGCATTGCCCTCCTGCGCTTCTTTGAGCATCTCACAGAAGTTGAGCTCCTTGGCAATCCGGTTGATGCCCTGGGGGCGGGTGGCGGTGAAGCGGACGCACACCGGTCTGCGCTCAAAGGCAAACTTTTCAAGGACGGCGAAGTCCTCACGCTTCAGGCCCATGAGATCACCTCCTTTTGCCCGTTACGGGTGGAAAGGCTAAAAGGCGTTTTCCCTATGATAAATGTTAATGTGGATAGATGCAAGTGGGGGTCATGAATGGTCTTGTCTTCACCCGGATCGTTTTTCACGCTCCCCTTTCAGGCATCGGGCAATCAAGCCCTGCCCGTTCCTGGCTGATTTTCTCACGCTCACCCCCTTTATCCCCCTCTCACACAGGGGCATCTACGGGATTGATAAATTCGGTTGTGTGAGAGGGGGGATGAAATGAGGTAAGTGTGGAAAAAAACGACCATAGAACCGAACATCTGATGGGGACTAAGGGGTACGTATTGAAGAGCGGCAAAATGCAGTTGACCTATTGTTTCTTTCCTTTCGTTTTTGATATAATGAAATAAAAGCAGAAAAGGAGCTTTTAACCTAACCTTTAAACCAGTCCAGCGAGGCTGGTAAGGGGAAGTGGGGGATCTTAGGCTTAATACACCTCTTGCCGGCCGGAGCAAGAGGTGTTTTTTATGCCCGAAAAAATCGTCATGAATGCCCAGGACATCCGGCGCACGCTTGCCCGCATCGCCCACGAGATCCTGGAGCGCAACAGGACCGCAGAAAACCTGGTGCTTGTCGGCCTGCACACCCGCGGTGTGCCTTTAGCATGGCGTCTTGCCCAGTGCATTGAAAGGTACGAAAACATCAGGCTTCCGGTGGGCAAGCTTGATTTCAGCCTCTACCGCGACGATATTGACATAGCAGAGGCAAGCAACATCGCCAAGGATACCGAAATCCCGACGGATATCAACGGGAAGTCCGTCGTGCTTGTGGATGACGTCCTTTACACCGGGCGCAGCATCCGCGCTGCCATGGATGCCCTCATTGACCTCGGGCGGCCGCGCAGTATCCAGCTTGCCGTCCTCATTGACCGCGGCCACCGCGAGATGCCCATCCGCGCCGATTACGTGGGGAAAAACATCCCCAGCGCCCGTCACGAGGAAATCCAGGTGCGGCTGGTGGAGACAGACGGCATCGATGAGGTCGCCATCATTGGCCCGGCAGAAGATAGGTCCCGGGCCGCCCAGGTGGGTCAGCCGGGAAGACCGGGGAAGGAGAAGCTAACATGAGTCTTGCAGGCAAAAGCTTCGTGACCATTGATGACTTCTCCAACGGGGAGATACTGGGGATTTTTGCCCTCGCCGATGAGATGGCGGCAGACATGTCAGCGCAGTACGGGCTGTGCCGGGGCAAGATCATGGCAAGCCTCTTCTTCGAGCCGAGCACCCGTACCCGGCTCTCGTTTGAAGCCGCCATGCACCGCCTCGGGGGCAGTGTCATCACCGCTTCCGAAGTCGGGGCGAGCAGCTTTGCCAAGGGTGAAAGCATCGCTGATACGGCAAGAATCGTCGGCAGCTATGCCGATATCATCGTTATCAGGCATCCCTGGGAAGGTGCGGCAAAGGTCGTCGCCGACTATGCCGGTGTGCCCGTCATCAATGCCGGTGACGGCGGTCATCAGCACCCCACGCAGACCCTGCTTGACCTCTACACCATCATCAAGGAGCGCCAGACCATCAGGGGACTGAAGATCGCCCTCTGGGGGGACCTAAAATACGGGCGCACGACGCATTCCCTCATCTTTGCCCTGGCACGCTTCGGGGCAGACATCCTCTTCTGCCCGAGCCCGGGGCTGGAGGTGCCCGAGCACATCATCGATAAACTCGTCACCGAATACGGGGGTGAGGTGGAGAGGGTGGGCACATCACCCGAGGCCCGCAAATCACCCTTCCCAGTCGATGCCATCTACACCACACCCAACAGCCCCCACCAGCTTGCGATGATGCCGGATGTCTCCGCCCAAGTCGAACTGAGTAAGGGGGTCGATGCCCTCTACGTTACCCGCCCGCAGAAAGAGAGGTTTTCGGCTGCCGAAAAAAGCGAGGATATCAAGGCGAAATACCCGGTGGTGGACAAGAAACTGCTCCAGGACAGGGCATTCCGCAGGACAATCGTCATGCACCCGCTGCCGAGGGTGGACGAGCTTGCCTACGAGCTTGACGCCGACGAACGCAGCATGTATTTCAAGCAGGCGGCACGCGGCGTGCCGGTGCGCATGGCACTCCTTGCAGCGCTGCTCGGGGTGAAGCAGGTGCAGGTGCCTGACGTAGAGTCGCCGCCCCCGGTACACTACCCCGTTTACCGCCGCGATATCACGCCGTTATGCCCCAATCCGCGTTGTGTTTCCGTCCAGCCCACGGAAACAAAGTACCTGAGACCGGAGTTCAAGATCGTGAAGACCCGGCCCATCACGCTGCGCTGCGTTTACTGCGAGCATGGCTTTGAGCCGAAGTTCGTGGCAAGTGCCGACTGGCACGAGCACAAGCAGGAGACGAAGAAGTACCACAGTGCCGCAAGCCACTGGGCAAAGGACATCAGGCCGGAAAACCTCATCATCTTTGAGTCCGAAGAACAGGCGCAGGCGCTGGGCTTCAAGCCGAGCCACTTCGCCAGAGGAGAAAAGTAGATAATGACAAGAGACCTGTTCATCCGGGACGGGCGTGTGATTGACCCGTCTCAGGATCTTGATAAGAAAGCAGGCATCCTCGTCAGAGAGGGCAAGATCGCCTGGCTTGGCGAGGGGAATCCCCCGGAGGCGGCCGATGGGACAACCGTCATCGATGCCAGCGGGCTTATCGTCTGCCCCGGGTTCATTGACCTCCACTGCCATCTGCGCGAGCCCGGCGAGGAGGAAAAGGAGACCATTGCCACCGGCACCCTTGCCGCCGCGCGGGGGGGGTTCACCACTGTCTGCTGCATGCCGAACACCAACCCCCCGCTGGACAACGAAGGGATGGTGAACTACGTCCGGGCAATCGCCGCAAGGGACGGTATCATCCGGGTGCTTCCCATCGGCTGCGTGACCGTGGGGAGGCAGGGCGAGGAACTCGTGGACATGACCGAGCTGGAGATGGCGGGCGTTGTCGCCTACAGCGATGACGGGATGCCGGTCATCAGCCCCGGGATCATGCGCCAGGCACTGGAATACAGCCGGGACTTCAACCGCCCCATCATTGACCACTGCGAGAACCTCTTCCTCTCCCAGGGCGGACAGGTCAATGAGGGCATGGTCTCGCTGGAGATGGGGCTGCGGGGCATCCCCGCCGCGGCCGAGGAATTCATCGTCCGGCGCGACCTTGAGCTTGCCAAGGAGACCGGCGGGCATATCCACATCGCCCATGTGAGCACGGAAGGCTCGGTTGACCTCATCCGCCAGGCGAAGGAAGAGGGCGTTCGCGTCACTGCCGAGGTCACCCCGCACCACCTCACCCTCACCGAGGAGGATGTCCTGAAATACGGCACGCTTGCCAAGGTGAACCCTCCTCTGCGCACGAAGCGCGACCGGGCGGCACTCAGGCGTGCCCTGAACGATGCGGTGATCGATATCGTGGCCACCGACCATGCTCCGCATACCGCGGCGGACAAGTCGTGCGAATTCACCCGGGCGGCCTTCGGCATCAGCGGGCTGGAAACGGCACTGGGAAGCCTTGCGGGGATCGTCCTCAAAGGCGAACTCAGTCTGAACAACATGATCGCCGCCCTCACCATCGGCCCGGCACGCATCCTGGGCTACGAGAAGCTAGGCACACTTGAGGTGGGGGCACCGGCGGATATCTGCATCTTCGACCTGCACCGTAAGTGGGTGGTTGACCCCGGGAAATTCGCTTCCAAAGGGAAGAACACCCCGCTTGCCGGGATGACCCTCACCGGTAAGGTCATGGCAACGGTCTACACCGGAATGCTTGTCTATAAAGACGAAGAACTGAAGATGGAAACGGGAGAGAAATAGAAGGCAGGTTTATCAACCATGGTCAAGAAAGCAATCCTCGTCCTTGCGGACGGCTCGGTCTATCAGGGTTTCAGCTTCGGAGCCGAGGTGGATGCCATCGGTGAGGTGGTATTCAACACCAGCATGGCGGGCTATCAGGAGATGCTCACCGATCCTTCCTACGCCGGGCAGATCTTGGTACCCACCTACCCCCTCATCGGCAACTACGGCACCAACCCGGAAGACGACGAATCGGCACGCATTCAGGTGAGGGGCTTTGTCGTCCGCGAGGAATGCCAGCAACCGAACCACTACCTTGCCAACAAGACTGTCCACGAGTACCTTGCCGCGGCAGGAGTGCCGGGGATCTGGGGGGTGGACACGCGCGCCATCACACGGCGCTTGCGCGTCTCCGGCGTCATGATGGGGATGATCACCTCGTCAATGGGCCCGGCGCAGGCGCTTGCCGCGCTGAAGAAAGCCCCCGATTACGGCTCAATTGACTTCGTACGTGAAGTGAGCTGTAAAGAGCCCTACGTCTGGGCTAACGGCAGCGGCCGCCACCACGTGGTGGCACTGGACTGCGGGCTGAAGTACAACATCCTGAAGCTCCTTGCCCATTACGGCTGCCGCGTTACCGTCGTCCCCTGCACCGCAAGGGCAGAGGAAATCCTGAGCCTTGACCCGGACGGCATCCTGCTTTCCCCGGGACCGGGGGACCCGGCGCTCCTTGACTACATCGTGGAAAACGTGCGCGGACTCATCGGCAAAAGACCGATCATGGGCATCTGCCTGGGCAACCAGCTCATCGCCCGCGCCTTCGGCGGTAAGACCTTCAAGCTCAAGTTCGGTCACCGCGGCGGCAACCACCCGGTGCGGGAACTCTCAAGCGGGCGTATCCACATCACCGCCCAGAACCACGGCTATGCGGTTGATCCGGAAAGCATTGCGGGCAGCGGGCTTGAGATAACCCACTTGAACCTCAACGACGGCACGGTGGAGGGCATCCGCCACCGGGAGCTCCCCATCTTTGCCATCCAGTACCATGCGGAGGCCTCGCCGGGGCCGCTGGACAACACCTACCTCTTCAGGCAGTTTGTGGCGATGATGGAGGCAGGATAGGGCTGGCTTCGTAAATGTGAAAAGGAGTTCTACCAGATGACTTACAAACCTTCAAAAGTCCTGATCATCGGCTCGGGTCCGATCATCATCGGGCAGGCGGCGGAGTTCGACTACGCCGGCACGCAGGCATGCAAGGCCATGCGTGAGGAAGGCGTCATCTCCGTCCTCGTCAACTCCAATCCTGCCACCATCATGACGGATGAGGACATTGCCGATATCGTCTATATTGAACCGCTCACCGTGGAGGCCCTCACCCGCGTTATTGCCCGCGAAAGGCCCGACGGGATCCTCCCCACCCTTGGCGGGCAGACGGGGCTGACGCTTGCCCACGAGCTTGCCGAGGCGGGGGTGCTGGAGAAGTACAACGTCCGCCCGCTGGGGACTTCGGTGGAGACCATCCGCAACGCCTCAAACCGCGAGCTTTTCAAGCAGCTTATGCAGAGCATCGGCGAGCCGGTGCTGGAAAGCCGCACCGTCACTACGGTGGCGGACGCCCGCAGGGCAGCCGGCGAACTCGGGCTTCCCCTCATCATCCGCCCGTCCTTCACCCTCGGGGGGACAGGGGGCGGCGTTGCCCACACGATGGAAGAGCTTGAGGAGAGGGCCGCCGTCGGGCTTGCCACCAGCCCTATCCACCAGATCCTCCTCGAGCGGTGGCTGGGGGGCTGGAAGGAAATTGAGTACGAGGTCATGCGGGATGCCGCCGATAACTGCATCACCGTCTGCAACATGGAGAACTTCGACCCTATGGGCGTGCACACCGGCGACAGCATCGTCGTCGCCCCCAGCCAGACCCTCACCGATACCGAGTACCAGATGCTCCGCACCGCCTCCCTCAACATCATCCGCGCCCTCAAGGTTGAAGGTGGCTGCAACGTCCAGCTCGCCCTTGACCCGAAGAGTCGGCAGTATTACGTCATTGAGGTCAACCCCAGGGTGAGCCGCAGCTCCGCACTCGCCTCCAAGGCCACCGGCTACCCGATAGCGCGCGTGGCGGCAAAGATTGCCGTGGGCAAGACCCTCGACCAGATCAAGAACGCCGTCACCGGAAAGACCATGGCGTCCTTTGAGCCGGCGCTGGACTATGTTGTCGTGAAGATCCCCCGCTGGCCGTTTGACAAGTTTGCCAGCGGCGACCGCGTCATCGGCACCCAGATGAAGGCCACCGGTGAGGTCATGGCAATTGACCGCACCTTTGAAGCGGCACTGCAGAAGGCGGTGCGTTCCCTCGAGTTCGGCAAGCGTTCCCTCCTCTGGGAAGACCCCTCCTGGGAGAAGGGCAGGAACGTCAGGGACTATCCTCTCATGCCCCCCAACGACCTGCGCCTCTGGGCGATCATGGCGGCACTGAGGCGCGGCATCAGCCCTGAGGCGATTGCCGATTACACCAAGATAGACCTCTGGTTCATCAACAAGCTTCAGAACATCGTCAACATGGAAAAGGAACTCCTCTCCCAGCCCCTCACCCCGGAACGCCTCTGGCGGGCAAAGAGGCTCGGTTTTTCCGACGAACAGATCGGCATCCTTGCCGATAAGCTCCCCGAGCAGGTGAGACAGCTCCGCTACAGCTGGAATATCCGCCCCGTTTACAAGATGGTGGACACCTGTGCTGCCGAGTTTGATGCGGCAACCCCCTACTTTTACTCCACCTACGAGCAGGAAAACGAGGCAGTCCCGGACGATGCCCCCAAGGCGGCGGTGATCGGCTCGGGCCCCATCCGCATCGGCCAGGGGATAGAGTTTGACTACTGCTCGGTGCACGCGGCAAGGGCCCTCAAAGAAGCCGGCTACAAGAGCATCATGATCAATTCCAACCCGGAGACTGTCTCCACCGATTTTGGCACCTCCGACCGGCTCTACTTTGAAGCCCTTGATGAGGAAAGTGTGCGCGACATGCTGGAAAACGAGAGCACCAACCAGGGCTCCGGCTACAACATGCCGCCGCCATCCATCGTGCAGTTCGGCGGACAGACCGCCATCAACCTGTCGCAGCCGCTTTCCCGCAGCGGCATGCCCATTATCGGCTCAAGCGCCGATGCCATTGACCTTGCCAGCGACCGCAAGCGCTTTGAAGCCTTCCTGGAAGAGCTGGGGATCCCGCAGCCGCCGGGGGCAGGGGTGACCTCGCTTGACGAAGCCCTCAAGGTGGCGGAGCTTATCGGCTATCCCGTGCTCGTGCGCCCCAGTTATGTCCTCGGCGGAAGGGCGATGGAGATCGTCTACAATCCCACCGAGCTTGCCCGCTATATGGGCATGGCAATTGAACTGGACACGGGGCATCCCGTGCTCATCGATAAATACCTGCAGGGCAAGGAGTGCGAGGTTGACGCCATCGCCGATGGCGAGACGGTGCTCATCCCCGGCATCATGGAGCACATTGAACGCGCCGGCGTACACAGCGGCGATTCCATGGCGGTCTACCCCGGCCTGAACCTCACCCCCAGAGAGGTGGAGACCATCGTGGAATACACGATACGCATCGGGCTTGCCCTTAAAGTCAAGGGGCTCATGAACATCCAGTTCGTCATCACGCCGGGGAAATACGAGGGGGACTCCCACGTTTACGTGATTGAGGTCAACCCCAGGGCCAGCCGTACCGTACCCTTCCTCTCCAAGGTAACCGGTGTCCCGATGGTCAAGGTCGCCACGCGGGTAATGCTCGGGCAGAGCCTGAGGGAACAGGGCTACCAGAATGGCCTATGGCCGGTGAGAAAGCTGGTCGCCATCAAGGCACCGGTCTTTTCCATGTCCAAGCTGGCTGGGGTGGACACCTACCTCGGCCCGGAGATGAAGTCCACCGGGGAGGTCATGGGCATTGACTATACGTTCGAGGCGGCGCTTGCTAAAACGATCATCGCCGCGGGTCTCGAAGTGCCGCCGGGAGGCGGTATCCTCTTCAGCATCGCCGACCGGGACAAAGCGGAGGCGCTGCCCATCATCCGCCAGCTTGCCGCCTGCGGGAGCAGGATCTACGCCACCGAGGGCACTGCCGCCATGGTCCAGGCAGCCGGCATCCCGGTGAAGATGATCAGCAAGAAGCTCAGCGAAGGGCACCCCAACATCATCGACCTCATCAATGACGGCACCATTGCCGCCGTGGTGAACACCATTACCGGCGGGCACGCCCCGCTGCGCGACGGCTTCTACATCCGCCGTGCCGCCGTGGAAAAGCGCATCCCCTGCTTCACCTCGCTGGACACCATCCGCGCCGTTGCCACCATCATGTCGCGGCGGGGGCAGGGCTATGCCATCCAGCCGCTCCCTGATTACCGGGACAAGGAGCCGCAATGAAGCAGGTGAGCGCAAGGGTGCTCTCCAGCGTTGAGGCCCTGCCCGGGGTGCGCCTTATCTGGCTCAGCGCCCCCGAGATTGCACTAGATGCCCGGCCTGGACAGTTCGTCATGGTGCGCTGCGGCGGGGACACCATCCTTCCCCGCCCCTTCAGCATCCACCGGGTGGCCAACGGGGAACTGGCACTGCTCTTCAAGGTGCGCGGCAGGGGCACACAATGGCTTGCCCGGTGCAAAAAGGGGGATACCCTTGAGGTCTTCGGCGCGCTCGGCAGGGGCTACACCGTAGACTCCCGTACCCGCAACCTGCTCCTCGTTGCCGGGGGTCTCGGCATTGCCCCGCTCTATTTCCTTGCCGAAAGGGCGGTGGCGGAGTGGAAAAAGGTGACCATCATCTGCGGGGCACGCACCGCCGACCAGATCCTGCCGGTGAACTTGCCCCAGAGGATCTACGAAAGCGGCGTCCGCGCCGACAGCCTCCATGTTGTCTGCGCCACGGAGGACGGCAGCGAGGGCTTTACGGGCCCTGCTACCCGGCTCATTCCGCATTACCTTGAAAATATCGACCAGGTCTTCGCCTGCGGTCCCCTCGGCATGTACCGGGCAATGGCAGAGATGCCCGAGCTTGAGGGGAAAGACGTGCAGGTATCGCTTGAAGTGATGATGGGCTGCGGCGTCGGCGCCTGCTACGGCTGCACCATCAGGACAAAATCGGGGTTAAAGCAGGTCTGCCGGGACGGCCCCGTGTTTCCGCTGGCGGAGATTGATTTTGCCAGCCTTGAGGGTTGAGAACGCCGTAGGTAGCACCGCCCGCAAAATGCCTTCTGCCGTATACCCGCCTGAAAGGCAGACTTCACCCCCGGCCCACCACCTGACGGCAGAACCCTAATAGGATATCTCGCTCAGGGGGATTTCTATCGTGGCTTCGCTTCCCAGCTCCACGGTCACCGTCTCCCGCAGAGGGTTACCGGCCACCACCGTTGCCTCGCCAAAGCGGGTGGAGACACGCTGTCCTACCTTGGGCATCTTTTCCTTGACGGCGCGGTAGTGCTCTGCCTCGTAGGCAAGACAGCACATGAGCCTGCCGCAGGCCCCGGAGATCTTCATCGGGTTAAGCGGCAGTTCCTGCTCCTTTGCCATCTTGATGGAAACGGGGGTAAACTCGGTGAGGAACGCGGTGCAGCACAGCTCTCGCCCGCACCTGCCGAAGCTGCCGATCAGCTTGGCCTCATCGCGGCTGCCGACCTGACGTAGCTCCACCCTCACCCGGAAGCGTCCGGAAAGCCGCCGCACAAGCTCGCGGAAGTCCACCCTCTCATCGGCGCTGAACATGATGGTGAGACGGTTGCCGTCAAGCGTGTATTCGGCGGTAAGCAGCTTCATGGGCAGCTTGAGCTCGGCGACCATCTTTTCGCACTCGGCGAGGGCTTCCTTTGCCTTCTGCCTGAGCTCGGCGGCACGGGCGATATCCTCGGGCTCGGCCTTACGCACCACGGTATTCAACGGCTCTTCCGGGTTACCGCTGACCACCTGCCCCGGGGCGATGACCACCCAGCCAAGCTCAAGCCCGCGGCTGGTGTTTGCCACGACCCTGTCCCCCACTGCAAGGGAGAGATCGCCGGCATCAAAATAATGCACCCTGCCGGCGCGGGTAAACCGCACACCAACGATATTCGGCATGCTCAAGCCACCTCACTTTTCAGCCGGGGCATATCAAGCATCATGACCTCAAGCGCAAGTCTGGGGTTGGCGTTCTGCTCAAGCCTCTGTACGGTAAGACGGATGCTCTCCACAAAACCCCTGATCTCGGCGATTTCCAGACCGTCCGCAAGCGAGGCAAGCTCACCCCGGCAGTCGGTATTCGTCACGAGCCCCTCACCGCCCAGCTTAATGCAAAGAAGGTCACGCCACAGTTCAAGCCACAGGGAAAGCGCATCATAGACCGCCTTCCGGCTCTGGGCAAAGCGGCTGGCGAGCTGCCCGGCATATTCAAACCGCCTGAGGCTATCCGCCCGGATGATATCCATTATACCTGAGATAGCCTCACGGCGTCTCTCAAGCAGTCCTTCGTCCTGCAGGGCAAGCAGCGCCCAGCCCGGGCAGCCGTGGGCAAGCCGGGCAAGAAGCCCTGCCCGCTCGGCGCTGATGCCGCCAAGCTCTACGAGCGTCGCCGCCAGGCGCTCTGCCGGAAGCGGGGCAAGCTCAAGCTTCTGGCAACGCGAGACAATGGTGGGCAAAAGCTGCCTTTCACCGGTGCTGAGCAGGATAAAGGTCACCCGCTCGGGCGGCTCCTCAAGCGTCTTGAGAAAGCAGTTTGCCGCCTCCACGGAAAGGAGCTCCGCTCCGTCAATGATGAAGACGCGGCGCTTTCCCTCAAATGGTGAAAGGCTTGCGGCACGCTGGATTTCCCTCACCTGCTCGATGCCGATGAGCTTGGCTTCCGCTTCGTCCCCGCCCTCCCTCAGCCCGACCACCTGCACGTCCGCATGGGTAAGGGCACCGATCTTCCGACACGAATCGCACTCAAGGCAGGGCGGGTCCTCCGCCCCACAGTTCAGCGCCTGCGCCATCAGACGTGCCAGCGTCATCTTGCCGACATGCCGCGGCCCTACGATAAGGTAGGCATGACTGAGCCTGCCCGCCTTGAAGGCCTGTTCAAGCTGGGCTACCACCCGCTCATGCCCGATCAACCGCCACACGAAAATCCCCCTTAGTCCGGGTCGCGCCGCATGAGGTCTTCAAGGGTCTCCCGCCGCCGGACGAGCCGGGCATGCCCGTCCCTGACGAAAACGATCGCCGGGCGGAACGCCGCATTGTAGTTTGAGGACATCGGCACCGCATAGGCACCGCTGCCCGCCACCGCCAGGATATCCCCGTACTTCATTTCGGGGAGCTTTATCTCCCTGATGAGGATATCGCCGGACTCACAGTACTTGCCGCAGATGGTAACCGTCTTAACGTCCGGCTCTGCTGCCCGGTTGGCGACCAGAGCCTCCTGCACCGCCCCGTACATCGGCTGGCGGATATTGTCACCCATGCCCCCGTCCACCGAAACGTACGTCCTTATCCCCGGGATTTCCTTGACCACCCCGACGGTATAAAGCGCCACGCCCGCCACGGCAACGATCCTTCTGCCCGGCTCAATCATGAGCTTAGGCCTACCCAGGCCGAACTTGTCGCAAAGGCTCATGAAGCGCGAGGTGATCTTTTCGGCAAAGGTGGCAATAGTAGGCGGCACCTTGTCCACCACGTAGCGTGCCCCGAAGCCACCCCCGATGCTCAGCATCTGCATCGTATAGCCGAACTTTTTCTTGAGTTCAGCGGCATAGGGGAGCACCACCTCAAGCGTCTCAAGGTACGGCTCGTACTCAAAAAGCCCTGAGCCGATGTGGACGTGCAGCCCGTCAACGTTGAGGCTTTTTGCCGCAAGGGCAGTCTTCACCGCCTCGTCCCAGCTTGAACGCGGGATGCCGAACTTGGAATCGGCAATGCCGGTGGTATTGTATTTATGCGTGTGCGGGTCAATGCCCGGGTTCAGGCGCAGAAGCACATTCACCTTTTTCCTGCCGGCGAGCCCGATGAGCATTTCAAGCTCGGTGAGATTGTCCACTACGATATGTCCGATGCCTTCCTTTATGGCAAGCTCAAGCTCCTCGCGCGACTTGTTGTTGCCCGGGAAATGGATGCGGGAAGCCGGAAAGCCGACCGCCCGCGCAAAGCCCAGTTCGCCCCCCGAAACCACATCAAGGTCAAGCCCTTCCTCGTCAATGAGGCGTACCATTGCCTTGGTGAGAAATGCCTTGAGCGAGTAGGCAACGATGGTGTCAGGATAGCGGGAGCCGAACTCCTTCTTGAACTCGCGGCAGCGGCCGCGCAGGTCTGTTTCATCAAAGACGTAGAGCGGTGTCCCGAACTTCTGCGCCAGCTCCACCGTATCACAGCCCCCGATAACAAGGTGTCCCTTACCGTCGACGGTGGCAGTCTCCGGGAAGACCGCAAGCCTTGCAATGCTGGTTTTATCTGCCATTTTTACCTCCCTCCATCACAGTCTAATGTTAGCAGCGACTGGAGCACCAAGTCAATTGACACTGGACCCGGCAATTCCACAGGTGTCCCGGGCGAGATGGAAACTGATGGGGTGAGCATGGGCGGAAAAAACGACCGGCGGCAAAGGAAATAGCTTCCCCGCGGGGGATAGGGAGAGTGGGCCGGGCAATCGGGTGCAGACGGGAACGTGTTTTTAAATTCAAAAAGTTTCTATCGGTGCTGTATAATGGAAACGTCCTGCAAGGCGTATTCTGCAGGAGAGGCACGAAGCTCCGAAAAAACAGGTTTTCCCGGAGAAACAGGCGTGAAGCGCTCGCTTGTGGAAATCCTTGTCTGCCCGGTGTGCAAGGGGCACCTTGAGCTCACCGTTGCGGAAGAGGCACAGGAAATCATCAGGGGCATCCTCTCCTGTCCGAAATGCAATGTGGACTATCCCGTCAGCGACGGCATACCGTCGCTTCTACCGCCGGAGAAGACCGCTGAGGTGCGGCCGGGCTAGTCCGGGCGGTAGGTAGCGCCCTGTTCCGGCGATTCCCAGACCGCCACGCTCCTGATGCGGACCGGTGCGGCAGCGAGGGCTGACTTGAGCTGGTCGTAGATGGTGGCGGCGATATTTTCTGCGGAAGGGTTGATCTCGTCAAAGGGGGTGATATCGTTCAGGCAGGCATGGTCGTAGCGGGAAAGGATCTCCCTGAGGTGCTTCTTCAGCACCGTGAAATCGCAGGCAATCCCGATTTCGTTGGTGCGGGCCGCTTCAACGGTGACCACGACCTGATAGCGGTGCCCGTGGACGTTCTCACACTTGCCACGGTAGCCGCGCAGGTAGTGGGCAGCCTCAAAGTGTCCGTTTACGGTAATCTCGTACATTTCATGATGTTGTGTCCAGCTTGAGCACGCCCTGGACTTCCTTCACTGCCTTACGTAGTTCTTTTATCGTCTTCTTCAGCACGGGATGCACGACGCTGGGGGCGATTTCGGCGAGGGGTACCAGCACGAAGGCCCGCTCCGCCATCCGGGGGTGGGGAATGACAAGGTCGGGGGTATTGATGACGGCATCACCGTAAAGCAGGATGTCGATATCAATCGGGCGTGGCTCACCGGACCTACCCCGCCGCCCCATCTTCCCCTCAATGCCCTTGGCAAGGGCGAGAAGCCCCTCGGGCGAAAGACGGGTGAAGACCTCGCAGCACAGATTGAGGAAGCGGGGCTGCTTGATGTCCCCGACGGGCTCCGTGTCGTAGATGGAAGAAATCTTCCCCAACCTCATCCGCTGGGAAAGGAGCTTCAGCGCCATGTCCAGATTTTCCTGGCGATTGCCTAGATTGGAGCCAAGACTGAGATAGGCGGTAACCATATCAGTCATTGACCGAACCCCTCCTGACGATGGCATCACTCATCCGGCAGGCAAGAACCGTGGCGCGGACATCATGCACCCGCACCATGTCCGCCCCGTTGGCAATCCCGATGGCGGTCACGGCAAGGTTTCCCTCAAGACGCTCCTGCGGCTGTCTCTTATACACATCTGACGCTGCCG
>JAOAEN010000029.1 GCA_026416775.1 Dehalococcoidales bacterium | reverse complement strand
GCCGTGTGATGGGCCAGGCGCTCGGGACCATGCTGGTCGGCGTCTGCTTTCACCTCGGCCTGTCGCCGGCCCTGGTGATCGGGCTGGCCACGGCGGCGGCCATCGCGCTGGGGGTGCTTGAGTTCCTTCTGCTCTACTTCTTCCCCGAGCCGATATTCCGGGTATTCACCAGAGACGGTGACCTCATTGCCAAGGCCTCATACATTGCCAAAATCGCCTTTTTTGCCCTGCCGGTTTTCGGTTTCTTCAATGTCGGTTCCATGGTCTTCCCCTCGGTGGGGAGGGCACTTGCCACGTTTGTCGTTTCGGTAACGAGACCGGTTGCCTTCATGATACCGCTTCTCATCATCCTGCCCCGTTTCTTCGGTGAATTGGGGGTGTGGGCCTGTTTCCCCGGCTCGGACGTCCTGAGCACCATCCTCGTGCTCATCTGGCTCATCTATCTGGTGAGGGAACTGAAGAAGGAAGACGCGGTCGGCGTTGTCGCCGCGGACATACCCGCGGATGCCCCGTTAAAGGCAAAATAAGCCCGCTTCCCAAAAGTAAAACGGTCGGGACGGTTGAGGATGAAGGGAAAGATAAAATTCGCACCGGAGTACTACCACCGCTCGCGGCAGACCCTTGAATTTGCCCTGAGCAGCCTGGACGCCTATAAGCCGTGGCGGGAACTCGACCCCGGTCCGAACTTCCCGGTTGATGCGCGTTATGCCGCACTCCCCGTGCTCACGAAGGCTGACATCCGCAGGCATTTCCCCCGCGGCTTTGTGCCGCCCGATAGGGACATTGACCGGGGCCTTGAGAGCGGGGAGATCAGCTTCGTCCAGACAAGCGGCTCCAGCGATAGCGTGCGCGTGACGAATATCTGGTACCAGAAGTGGTGGGATGCCGCGGAGGAGGCTTCCTGGGGACTGAACGCGCACACCGCGGTGTTGAGCCACGGTGATGTCCCCGAAGCGATCCTTGCCAATGCAAGGAACGTGGGCTTCATCTCGGATGATGTTGACCTGCCGCTGGAAAAAAGAAGGCTATCCCGTTTCCTCTATCTCAATGAGAAGACCGACCCTTCCCGCTGGTCGGCAGCCCTCATGGAAAGGATGCTTGATGAGCTCGGTACCTTCCGTCCGGTGATCCTGGAGGCCAACCCTTCGCTCCTTGCCAGGCTCTGCCGGTACGCGGTTGCTTCGGGCAGGAAAGACGTCTATCAGCCCGCTGTTATCATCTTCACCTACGAGTACCCTTCGGTGCTCCATCTGAGGCAGATACGGCGCATCTTCCGGGTGCCCATGGCAAGCTCTTACGGGAGCACGGAGACCGGCTACGTCTTCATGCAGTGCGAGGCGGGCAGGTTCCATCAGAATAGCCGCTTCTGCCGCGTGGACATGCAGCCCCTGAAGGAAGAACACGGGGGCCCGGCGCTCGCAAGGCTGCTCGTGACCACTTTTGATAATCCGTGGTATTATATTCTGCGCTTTGATGTCGGGGATCTGGTGCGGGTGGAAAGCACGATGCATTGCCCCTGCGGACGGCGGGATGGCGTCATCCTCAGCGCGGTTGAAGGGCGTTTTACCAATGCCACGCTTGATTGCCGCGGCAGGCTCGTGACGCTGCGGGAGCTCGATGAAGCCATGGGCACCATTGAGGAGATTGATGAATACCGTCTGGAGCAGACATCCGCCGATCGCTACGTTATCCACCTTGTAAGCGAGCAGAAGAATTCCCGCGCGCTCAGCCGCAAGGTGCAAGACCGCCTGCGCGGTGTGTACGGCAGGGATGCAGACATAACCATCGCTTATGCGGATGGGCTTGCCCCGGAGGACTCGGGGAAATACAGCCTGGCAAGGACGCTCTTCCCGCTGCGCATCGAGGACTACCTCGCAGCCGGCGGAGGCACCGTGGAGGACAGAGCTTCATCCGCCTGATTATGGAAAATCAGGGGCAGGGAGGAATACCATGGTTGCGGATGGCAGTCCGATAAGACCCGTCTATCTCTTCGCCGGAGGGCGCTCCGGCGGTCGCAAGAAGCAGGTGAACCTCATCACACGCATGTTTGCCGAGCTGGGCATTACCTCGCCAAAGGTGGCCTACTGCGGTGCGGCAAGCGGAGAGGACGGGAATTTCTTCCGTTTCGTCTCATCCGAGCTCACCGCGGCGGGGGCAGGAAGCGTGGCCCACGCGGTAATCGCCCGGAAAGGCGCGGACCTGGAAAGGGCAAAATCTATCCTTGAAGAAAGCGATGCTGTCTTCATGAGCGGCGGGGATGTGGAGGCGGGCATGGAAGGGCTGCGGGCAAAGGATATGATCGGCTTTCTTGCCACGCTTCACCGGGGGGGAAAACCTTTTTTCGGCATCTCCGCCGGGGCAATCATGCTGGCAAAGATGTGGGTGCGCTGGCGTGACCCGGATGATGACACCACCGCAGAGCTTTTCCCCTGCCTCGGCTTTGCCCCGGTGATCTGCGATACCCATGACGAGGATGGTGGCTGGGAAGAACTCAGGGTGGCACTGCGGCTCGGCGGACAGGGCAGCTACGGCTACGGGCTTGCCACGGGGTCGGGAGTGCGCGTTTTCCCGGACGGGCGGCTGGAAATCATGGGCGGTGAGGTCTATGAGTTTGTCAACCGACAGGGTGAGGTGGTCTTCCTCGGCGTGAAGGGGATATCTTAGTGCGAGGGTCCGCCCCGTAATTCGGTATCCCGCAGGTCTCTGCCCTACCCGGTTCACCTGCCGACCCCTCGTTTTTCTTCGCCGGGGGATCAAGACACCGGCAGACCGATTGCCGGAAGACAGCCCCTTTCATATTGCATCGCTTGTCATAAAGGTTGTAGAATTAAGCAGCTTTCGGTCCGGTAAAATTGCACCGGAGCAGGAGAGACGGGATGAAGATTACATTTGATAAGAGTGCGGAAAAGTCCAACGATGTGGAGCATGCGGTCACCGAGTTCCTGAACAGGGTCGAGACCCTGGAAAAGGAAGAAGACTTACCCGTCCGTATCTTTCAGGACGGCGTAAAGAAAAGCTACTACATCCGCTGTGCCATCAGCGGTAAGACCATGGCAAACGCTATCAGCCTGGACGCCCGCATTGACCCGGAGAGCGGGGAGACCTTCCGCGGCAACCGCGAGATCATGGAGACGCATAACACCTTCCGCCGCATGAAGCTGGATGCCGAAAACGGGCGCGAGTTTAACGACATCATTGTTGAATATATTACCTCGTATCTCCCGGAAAAGCCCCTCAAGGTGTGGGGCGGGCAGCACCGCGCCCGGGCGATCATTGATGCCTACTTTCAGAAGAAGGTCTCGCGCTACCACGGCTTCCGCGTCTACTTCTGCCTCTCCAAGGAGCAGCGCATCGAGCTTGCCATGATTTCCAACATCAATATCGGCGTCTCTAACGACCTGTTTGACCGCCAGCTCGAGGAGACCTACCTGGGACCCCACCTGAGGAACTGGTGCGTGAGCGTGAAACTGCTCAAGCCCGGTGAGGACTTCCCGGACATCGGGACGCATGCGGAAAGGATTACCACCCAGCTTGCCCGCAGCTTCATCGTCAATTTCTTCAAGGGCAAGGAGATCGGTTCCCAGCTTTCCAGCGTCGAGCTTGACCGCAACGTCTATGAGCCCTACCTCTGCCAGTCGGGGATTTCGCTTGACCCAGAATACCTCAAGCTTGTTGAGAAGATGGGGAAGGACCTCTGGACGGACCCGGGGCTTAACGTGGCGGCCCTTGCCTTCGCGCAGCTACACAAGGCGCAGTATGATGCCATCCGCAAGAGCAACATGAACTACCGCATCTACCGCATGAAGGCGATGGTGCCCTCGGTGCTCACCGCCTGGAGCTTTGTTGCCGGGCTGCTGCAGTCCCATCCGGAAAGGCTTGCGGTACACCTGACCGTTCCCGAACCGCCCAAGGGTGCCCCGGACCCGTTGAACGCGGCGGAGATGGCACAGTTCCGCTACTATCAGGATGCGGAGACGTACCGCGGGCTGGGCACCCGTTCCATCATGAAGGACCGACAGCGCATGGCACAGGTGTTCCTGGCAAGGAGCATCGACCCGCAGGCGACACTGGACAAGAAGCTCCTCAACCAGGCGGTAAACCAGTGTACCGCGCTGAAGTTCTTCCGCCGCGGTTACACGAATGTCTAGCGCCTTTCCTAGCCTGCTGCTAACACCAGCCCGTAGCGCACAACGATAAACCCGATAAGGCTAAAGACAGCAATCGGGGGTAACGCCGGCATCGGCTTTCCCCTGAGCCACCATTGCTGGATGATGAAGGCGCTGTAAAGCCCCAGAAGCGCAAAGCCGCCCACGACCAGCGCGGCGGCAAGCCCCAGGGCAAAGTACACCGAGGCGACCAGCATCAGCGGAAAGCCGATATCACCGCCGCCGAGAAGCGAATATTCCCGCTCCGCACTCTTCTTTTCGGCAAGCTCGCCCGCCTGTATCTTTTTCATGTCCCATGCCCACTCTCCGGGGCGGTGGGGGTAGATGAAAGCGGGCAGGCTCACCGTCTGGGAAAGACGGTCAACCATCCAGACCATGAAGCCGAACTTCACGGCAAGAAAATCATAGACCGCGATGACCAGCATCAGGATGAGGAATGCCCAGGGCGAAAAGAGAAAGCCGAAGACCGAGCCCGCACTGGCAAGGGCGACGAGCAGGACGATGTTATGGAGCCAGACCCTTGCCCAGAAGAGCCAGCCTATCCCGGCGATGGCGGCAATGGCATAGGCAAAGGGAAGCGGCAGTACCAGGGCGCTGGTGACAAATGCCCCCCAGGCAAACATGAGGGTGAAGAGAAACCGGAAGACATACTTCAACTTGTCCAGGGGGATGAAAAAGAGCACGATTGCCATCACCACCACTACCCCGAAAAAGTAGGCAATCCCCGGCCCCGGGGATAAATCGGGTGAGACGATCTGGTTTTCCTCGGCAAAGCGCTTCTGGTGGAAGGCCACCCACAGGGTGAGGGCAAGCCCTGCCCCGAAGGTAAGCCCGCTCCAGATATAAGGATGCAGCCTTGATTTCATGCAAACCGTCTTTCCTGCACGTCAGGCAGGACGGGGGGGCTTCGCAAGTTTTCCGAAGCTTGCTTATATGTTAGCACCTGTCACCTCGCCCTGAAAAGCGAACCGCCTCCGTCCCCCTCTTAATAATTTCTCCCCCTCTCACACAACCGAATCTATCAATCCCGTAGATGACTCTGTGTGAGAGGGGGATCAAGGGGGTGAGCACAAAAAATCAGCCGGATGCAGAGATAGAGCCCTCCGTTCTAAAAAACAGGCTGCACCTTTACCTCCCTGCGGCAAAGATGCCGTCAGTACCCCGTACCTCTGAAGCGGGGTAACCGCGTATTTCACTCCTCGCCAAGCTCTTTGGTGATGTCCTTCGCCATGGTGAGGAAGAGCTTCCTCAGCCTCTTCATCACTTCTTCAGCCGCCTTCTCGCCAGCGATCCTGGCCTCTTCGGCCGCCTTTCTGGCGTCGGCGGCAGCAGACTCAAGTTCGTCAAGGATATGGGGTAACGGTTTGCTCAGTATCGGATGGGCCGATTCGGTGGTCTTCATCTCGGTTTCTCTGGGCATGGCAGGTTACCTCCTTTCCAGTTCTTTTACTCGAGCGAAATCCACGGGCAGGTAAGGCTAGATCAGGCTAGAGATCCTCCTGACCTGCTCCTTGAATTTCTGCTCGTAGATAGTCTCAAGCCGGAAAAGGGGACTCCCCCCTTCGGGCACATCACCGGACCCTGCAGCGCCGCAGTGCCCGTCGCCAGAGACCGCACCGGCGGTTTCCATGCCTCTTGCCGGCGCTCCTGCATGACCGCCGGGACCTTTTAACTTTTCAAGCGTCCTGGTTCTTTCCTTCCTGTAGCGGCTGCGCAGTTCGTCAAGCGCTTTAAGCTCATGCTCAAGCGCACTGTAATTGGGGCTGTCCTTCAGGCTTTCGGCAGCAAGCAGCCCCCGCACCAGCTTTTCCATTTCCCGGTCCCGGGTGGAAAGCTGCATCGCATCAAGGATCTTACGCTGCGCATCCCTTAACATGAACGCCCTGCCCTCGTCCTTGTGCTTTTTGAGCTCCTTCCACAGCCCGTCGGCATTGAGCCTGCCGGTGAAGAAATCGGCAAGCAGGTAGCTCAGCCCGACGGAATACTTAAGCCTCGTCTTCTCCTCCTCGCTCAGTTCCCCGATCCGGGCGAGTCTTTCCTGTGCCAGAGGCGAAAGTTCCACGTTATCACCCCCTTCCCGAACCCCCTGCCGTGGAACTATCTCACCACCTTGGAGTAGATCTGCCAGGCCTGCTCAATCGCCTGCTCCTTCATCTGCCAGGCCTTCGCCAGACTCTCGCTGCATTCCCGTGCCGCGCGGGCAAGGGCTTCCTGGTAGGCATTGTCCGCCGCCTGTCTGGCAGACAGAAAAGCCTCCTCTGCCCTGCGGATGGCATCTTCACGCACGCTTCGTGCCTGTGCCAGCGCTTCCTCGCGCGCCTTTGCTGCCCGGGCAACGGCGGCATCGTAGGCCAAAGCGGCTTCCCTGCGTGCGCGCCAGTAGGCTTTTGCCACCGCCTGCTCGTTCTCATGATAAGCCCGCGCGACCTCGCGCTGGGCCTCCAGGTAGGCGGTATAAGCCCTTTCTGCCTGGCTCAGGACCTGTTCAAGGGAAACATCACTGCGATTCTCCGTTACCACTGTTTTCCTCCAAGGCTCTTTTTTAGCCCTGTACGGTTTTAAAGTCTCCGACGCAGGTGCGCCTCAAGGAACCGGTTGAACCTCTGGACCTTCTCCGGTTCACCGACCAGCCTCCCCTCCCCGTCAACCGAAATCCCCCAGTACCGCTCAAGCCCCTCGCGGCAGTCGCGCCGGAAGGGACTGGCATTCCAGAGCCTGCAGCTGGCGGGCTTAAAGTGGTGGATAATGCAGACCTTTACCTGGGGGACATCCGTATCCTTGAGGAAGACGCACCTGCCATCACGCTGGCGCAGTAAAAACCGGTCATCGGCACCGGTACTTTCGAGATAGGTGCTCATGAAGAGGTACCAGTTAAGCCCAAGGCACTCGCAGATATGCCGTGCCTCCGCAAGGCTTAGCTGCACACGGCGGTTTTCGCAGCACAGCCCGCAGCGGAAGCAATCCATCATGCTCGGTGCTGCCTCACCGCTCTGACCGGCGTACGGGACAGTTGCTGCCTGCGCGGTCATGGTCTCCACCTCATCTAGTTGTGAAGTCCGCGTTTGCCGAAGAGCCGCTGCCAGAGGCCCTTCTTCGGCCGGCGCGACGCAAGCAGGAACTCAAGCTCGGCTTCGGAGGTGCCGATATCATCGAGGGTCAGCCCTGCCTCGGCGATGCGGTTGCGGATGTGGTGTACCGCCGTGAGCACATTCTGGTAGCTGTCGTTCTCGCGGGCAACCTTGAGCCAGTTCCTCGCCGAGTTCCGGTGTCCCTCCCTGAAGCAGGACTGGATTTCCTCCTCCGAGGTGCCGATATCGGCAAGGCTGAGGCCGCCGGCCTTGAGGTACTCGCGCATTGTCCTGATTTCGTCGGCTACCGGCCAGCGGTGGCAGTACTCACGTATTTTCTTGAGCTCGCTTAGGGCTTTTTCTTTGTAGTTCACCTGCTCTGCAGTCTGGGTCGTCATCGTCTTCACCACCTCCTTGAAAGACATCCGGCACGGGAACGGCGGGTCAGCCGGAATTTTCATGCTGTCTTTCATCAAGACGGTTTTTCATGTTCTCCAGTACCCAGCACCAGATGAACCCGTCAACCAGCGCCACCACGGTCTGGATGGATAAAGCCACCATACCTTCAACGAACCTACCATCACCAAAACAAAAGCCCACATAGGTGCTCCAGGGTATGCTGAAAGCACCAAGCACAACGGTTATCGTCTTGAAAATGGCATACTTGGTGCGGAGGTTCATTGTCGTACCCTATTATTGTATGGTGCTTTTCCATCTCAGCTTACCTTCGCCTGAGTCTGACTACCGTTTCGCTATATTCAGCCCTATCGGCATTTCAGTCCGCTTTGGTCTCCACCTTCTTGATGGGCTGGAAAATCAGCCGCTCAACATTCGGGCTCCTGCAGTACGGGCAGATGGCAAGGACGTCATCGGAAAGCTCAAACATCCGCTCGTAGTTTCTCCCGCACTGGCGGCAGCGGTACTTGGTAATCGGTTCCCTGAATTCTGCTGGCATCGCTCACCTCTCAATGTTGATTGTCCTTTTAGTATTCGGGCATCGGCGGTGTCGCCGCCTTCTTCTCCTTTTCCGGGATCTCGGTGATCAGGGCCTCGGTAACGAGCGCCATGGTCGCCGTGCTCGCCGCATTCTGCAGGGCGATGCGCATCACCTTGAGCGGGTCGATGATGCCCTTGGCTTCCATGTCGCCGTATTCTTCCCTGACGACATCAAAGCCAAAGCCGCGCGGGGAGCTCTTCACCTTTTCCAGGACGACGGCCCCGTCGTAGCCGGCGTTGGCGGCAAGCTGTTTCAGGGGCTCCTCAAGTGCCCGCCGGACGATACCGGCACCGGTGAGTTCATCGCCCTGAAGCGAGAGCTTATCAATCACCGGGGCGGCGTTGACGAAGGCAACACCACCGCCGGGAAGTATTCCCTCTTCCGCCGCTGCCTTGGTGGCGGCAAGGGCGTTTTCCACGCGGCGTTTTTTCTCCTTGAGCTCGACCTCGGTAGGGGCACCAACCTTGATCACACCGACACCGCCGGCCAGGCGTGCCATGCGCTCCTGGAGCTTCTCCCGGTCGTAATCAGACTTGGTATCCTCGATCTGGGCTTTGAGCTGCTTGATCCTTGCCGTGATCTTCTCGGACGAGCCCCTGCCCTCAACGATGGTGGTATTGTCCTTGTCGGCAACGACACGGCGGGCACGTCCGAAGTCAGCGACATTGACGGAATCCAGCTTTCTGCCCTTCTCCTCGCTGATGACCTGACCGCCGGTGAGGACGGCGATGTCCTCAAGCATCTCCTTGCGCCGGTCGCCGAAGCCGGGTGCCTTCACCGCAAGGCAGTTCAGCGTGCCCTTGAGCTTGTTGACGACAAGGGTCGCGAGCGCCTCCTTCTCGATATCCTCGGCGATGACGACGAAGTTCTTGCTCACCGCCGTCAGCTTCTCCAGGGCAGGCAGGATATCATTCACCGAGGAGAGCTTCTTATCGGTAATCAGGATATACGGGTCTTCAACGACCGCCTCCATCTTCTCGGCATCAGTGACGAAATAGGGACTGACGTAGCCACGGTCAAACTTCATGCCCTCAACGTACTCCACTTCAAGCTTCGTCCCCTTGCCTTCCTCCACGGTGACCACGCCGTCCTTGCCCACCCGGTGGATCACCTCGCCCACAATCCTGCCGATCTCCTCATCATGCGAGGTGATCGTGGCAATGCGGGTCATCTGCTCCCTGGTGTTCACCGGTTTCGCCATCTTTCTGAGTTCCTCAACCACCGTGGCCGTCGCCTTTTCGATGCCGTGCCTCAGGGCGACCGCATCGGCACCGGCGGCGAGGTTTTTGAAACCCTCGCGGATCATGGCGTGGGCAAGCACGGTGGCGGTGGTGGTGCCATCGCCCACGT
>JAOAEN010000300.1 GCA_026416775.1 Dehalococcoidales bacterium | reverse complement strand
GCCGAGGGCCATGCCCGGCATCATGACGAACATTTCAAAGCGCGAGGCAAGGCTGTGGGCGGCAACGGCAATCGTGCCGAAGGGGGCGATGAGATAGGTCAGTACAAAGGTGCCGAGCGAGCGCTGGATGTTCATCACCAGCGCGGGCAGGCCGATCCTGAGGAGGCGCCAGATGACCCTGGGATCAATGCGGAAATCGGTTCTTGCAAGGCGCAGGCGGGTATAGCCGCCAAAAAGAATCCACAGGCAAAGGATGGCCCCGAGGGTCTGCGAGACCACATTGCTCAGTGCCGCCCCGGCAACCCCCATCCGGGGAAAACCCCCGATCCCCAGCACGACGAACGGGCACAGGGTGATGTGGACACATCTCAGAAGGAATTCAATCATCATGGGGCGGATGGTATCCCCGGCGGACTGGATGACATAGAGCGACATGACAAGCACATCCATGGCTACCCAGCCAGCAAACATGACCCGCATGTAAGCCATGCCCTCGCCGATGACGGCTTCTTCCAGTCCGAACATCCCCATGATGGGGCGGGCACCTAGGATACCCACCGTCATCATCAGGGCACCCCAGCCGGCACTGAGCATGAGCGCCTGCGCGGCGATGTGGTTGGCAGTCTTGATCTCGCCGGCGCCGACGTAGCGGGCGACCATTGCCCGGACACCCACGATGAGACCGAAGTCCATCGCCATGACGAGCATGATGACGATGTTGGCAACTCCTGCCCCGGCGATGGCAGACGGCCCCAGCCTGCCGATCCAGATCATGTCCACCACTTGGCTCACGACGAAAAGACCTTCCATGACCACCATCGGCCAGGAAAGGAGAAGAAGGTTACCGAGGATGGAGCCCTGCGTCCAGTCGCGGTGACCGGAGCGAAAAGACACCCTGGAGCCATTTTCGTCTGCCATGCTTGTGGTGACTTTCTAGTGAGGCTCTAAAAAGAAAAAAGGATTGCTTTTTGCGACGACTACGTTTCAATCATACAGTTACGCCGTAACCGATGTCAATTTGCGCAGGATTTGGTTCTTGCTGCCGCGGCTTTCGGTACCTGCCTCTTTTACCGACACGCCGCCAAATCCCGCGGCTCCTTGCGGCTGGAAGGGTTGAAGAGAGAAGGGGGCAGAGCCTCTTTAGAGACTATTCCCCACTATCACACAAGCCTGGTCATCAACGCCTGAGGGGAAAAGAAAGGACACCCCCCTCAAAAACTCTTCCCGTCTTAAAATGACTGGAAACTCAATAGCTCAAAGTGAGTGAAGATAGAGCGGGCTTTCATCCCATCCAGAAC
>JAOAEN010000299.1 GCA_026416775.1 Dehalococcoidales bacterium | reverse complement strand
CTGTATGGGCAGGGCGCTGATGATCCCCGGCATGGTGGGCAAGAACATCGGGATCTGGCTCAAGGAGGGTAACCTGCCGCCGTCCGTGAAGCAGTACGGCAGCACGGTAGAAGAGATCTTCGTCAACTACGAGGATGTCAAGAAGATCGTCGGTTCCCAGGAAATCAAGAATATCCCGCTCGGGGCCATCGGTGTCTACAGCTTCGCGGAAAAGATCAAGGTCGGTCTCCAGCAGCTCATGGCAGGGGCACGCTGCTTCAGCATCCCGGCAATCTCGCGCAGCGACCTCATGAGCCTCACCCGTGAGTGCGCCGAAGTGACCGGGATCCCCTATCTCATGGAAGCCTATCACGATGAAGCGATAAAGGTTCTCAATAGCTGATCAGGGTATAAGACAAAAACAGGAATCGGGCATCAGGCTTCTGGTGCCCGATTTTTGTTATCTTGACATAACTCTGGAGCAGCACGGAAGATACTTGTTTTCCTTCCGACTTTGACGTAGAATTTAGGATGAACACCTAGCGGGAGTAACTCAGGTGGCTAGAGTACCTGCCTTCCAAGCAGGTTGTCGCGGGTTCGAGTCCCGTCTCCCGCTCCGTGAATACTCCCGGTGTCTTCGTTATTGATACGAGCGAATAAACAGAGGTGCCATCCCGCCGTTAAACTACAGTATCCCCCTCAGCCGGGGATCAAGGGCGTCCCTCAAGCCATCACCGACCATATTAAATCCGAAGACGACCAGCATGATAGCTATTCCCGGGGCAAACGAGAGCATGGGATTTGTCAGGATGAACTTGTAACCGTCGCTGATCATGCTGCCCCAGGCGGCTTCAGGAGGCAGGATGCCTATACCCAGAAAGCTCAGTCCTGCCTCCGCCAGAATGGTGGTGCCCAGGCCAATCGTTATCACGATAAGAATTGACGGGAAAGCATTGGGGAAAATGTGCCGCAACATTATCCTAAGGTGTCCTGCCCCCATGGCACGTGCGGCGGTAATATAGTCGTTCTGCTGGATGCTCAGTGCCTGACCGCACATCACCCGGCAGTGCACCGGGATCATCCCGATCCCCAGGGCGATAATGACGTTTTTCAGCCCACCGCCCATCACCGAGGCGATGAGCAGGGCAACGAGCAGCATGGGGGCCGCCATAAGGGCATCAGTCAGCCTCATGATGATGTGGAAAACTGCTCCCCCAAAGTAAGCCGCCATCAACCCCAGGGCCTCGCCGATGATCGCCGAAATAGCCGTGGCACCGATTGCCACGATGAGCGATACCCGTGCCCCGTAAATCACGCGGCTCAGGGT
>JAOAEN010000298.1 GCA_026416775.1 Dehalococcoidales bacterium | reverse complement strand
CCACGTTGATTGCCCCGGCAGCCCCCACCGCCATGACGACATCCCTTTCGGTGAGCCTGAGCCCTGTCTCTCTGGAAATCTGCGCCGCCACCGCCGCCCGGGTCTCGGGGTAGCCGGCGTTTTCCATGTAGCCGTGCATGCCCTTGAAGGGATGGTCGGCAAGACGCTTGATCTCGCGCTTGAACTCCGGGGGCGGTTCCATCACCGGGTTGCCCAGCGAGAGGTCATAGACATTAGCCTCGCCGAACTCCTTTTTCATGGCGATGCCTTCTTCAAACATGCGCCGGATCCAGGATCCGACCTCCATGCCCTTTCTAACCCTTGCGGAGACAGACACCTTCCATCTCCTTTCTGCCGAGTTCAAATGCCTTCAGGTTGATTTCCCGGATCTTCTCGGGGAGACGGCGGATGATGCTTTCCTGCCAGGCGCTTTCGTCAAACGGTGAGAAGACAGAAAAACAGCCGAGCATGAAGAAATTGAGTGTCCGGATATTGCCGAGCTCTCTGGCGGTGGCGTGCCCCGGGACGAAGAAGATGCGTTCCGTGCGCCTTTTCAGGCTGACGACGATCTCATCATGGGACGGGTAGCGCTCCTTGCCGAGGCCCACCGAAAGCGGCGGCTGTACGTAGTCGTTCACGATGGCAACAGCATTGGTGTTGAGGTAGTGGCTGAAGCGCATTGCCTCAAGCTTCTCAAAGGCCAAAAGCAGGTCGACCTCTCCTTCCCTGATGAGCGGGGAAAAGACCTCCCTGCCGAGCCGCACGTGGCTTATGACGCTGCCGCCACGCTGGGCCATTCCCATCGTGTCCGTCTTTTTCACGTCGAGACCGCAGGCCAGCGCCGTTTCCGCAATAACATCACTGGCAAGGACAACCCCCTGTCCCCCCACCCCCGTAACCAGGATGTCCATTTTCTTCATGTCGCTCATTCTTTTTAACCCCTGATTGCCCCGTGCGGGCAGACCTGTTCGCAGATGGTGCAGATGTCACCGGCACAGAGCGTCGGCTCGATGAGGATGCGCTCACCTTCCCGCTGGATGGCGGGGCATCCAAGCCTGAGGCAGACACCACAGCGATCGCATCTCTCGGCGTCAATGCGGCGGATATTCTCGCGCCTTCTTACCTGCACGGCGCAGGCACCCCTCACGATGATCACCGACACTTCCGGTCTTTCCAGCGAGTCGCGCAGCCCCTCACGCAATGCCCTGATATCAAAGGCGTTGATCACCTTGACGTCCTTCACGCCGATGCCGCGGCAGAGACGCTCGAGGTCCACGGCATAGGTCCTGTCTCTTATACACATCTG
>JAOAEN010000297.1 GCA_026416775.1 Dehalococcoidales bacterium | reverse complement strand
GCTGAAGACCTGGTAGCCACCGCTATCGGTGAGGATAGCCCCGTCCCAGCCCATGAAACGGTGCAGCCCGCCCAGCCCGGCGATCACGTCAATCCCCGGGCGCAGGTAGAGGTGGTAGGTATTGGCAAGCAGCCCGCGGAAGCCGAGCGACTTCACCTCCTCGGGGGTGAGCGTCCTCACCGTGGCGTGGCTTCCTACGGGAAGAAAAAGCGGGGTGGCAAGGCTGCCGTGCGGGGTGGAGAGCTCGCCCGCCCGGGCACCACCGCAAGTTTTCACAAGCCGGAAATGGGGTAGGTCCATCTGCTCAAGCCCCCGCAAAATACGCCGCTGCTTCCGAAATTATCTATTTCCCGCCGGATATCAGCCGGCTGGCGATGATGGTGCGGTGCACCTCGGAGATACCCACGTAGATCTCCGTCATCTTGGCATCACGGTAGAGCCTTTCCACCGGTAGCGACTTCATCGCCCCGTACGAGCCGTGGATCTGCATTGCCATGCGGGTCACCTCAACCGCCATCTGCGAGGCGAAGAGCTTAGCCATGGACGATTCGTACTGGATACTCCTGTCCTGATCACGCAGGAAGGCGGTGTGATAGACCAGCCAGCGTGCGGCTTCAATGCGGGATGCCATTTCGGCAAGCATCTGCTGGATTGCCTGCATCCGGTGGAGCGGCTGGCCGCGCACCTTTCTTTCCCTGGCATAAGCGATTGAAAGCTCAAGGGCAGTTTCGGCAACGGCAAGTGCCTGCACCGCCACCGACAACCGTTCCACGCTGATGGCATCAAGCAGGATAGCGAAGCCATCTCCCTCTTTTCCGATGAGGTTTTCCGCGGGGACGTAAACGTCATCCAGGTTGACGATGGAAGTCCCCAGCCCCCGCAGCCCCATGGGCTCAAGCACCTCCTGCACCCTAAAGCCGGGCGACCGCTTTGCCTCCACGATGAAGGCATTCAGCCCCTCGCCATCCTCACGGCGGGCAAAGAGGAGTACCACGTCAAGCGCCGGGGCAAGGGACATGAACATCTTCTGCCCGTTCACGACATAGCCCCCGTGCTGGCGGCGGGCGATCGTCCTGATGGCACCGGGGTCGGAGCCGGTATCCGCCTCGGTAAAGCCGATGCCGCCAAGCCACTCCCCTTTTACCAGCGGGGAGAGCAGGCGCTTCTTCTGCTCTTCGGTACCGAAACGGTAGATGGCCTCTTCGGGCACGGTATTCACCGCCGTGATTGCCCCCACGCTCACCGATGCCCGGCAGAGCTCCTCCAGCACCAGCGCAAAGGCAAGGTAACCGGCACCGCTTCCCCCGTACTGTGC
>JAOAEN010000296.1 GCA_026416775.1 Dehalococcoidales bacterium | reverse complement strand
CATCAACGCTGAAGGTCTGCCCGACGATATCGCTGGAAATGTCCGAGGCAAGGAAGGCGACCATGGCGCCGATGTCCTCGGGTGTGGTGGCCCTGCCGAGCGGCACGGTCTTGACCACGCGCTCGAGAAAGCCCGGGGGCATTTTGCTCACGCGAAGGAGCCCGGTATCGCCGATCCCGGGGGCAACGTTGTTGAAGTAGATTCCCTGCGAGATCATGGCTTTTGCCATGGACTTGGTGAAGGCGATCACCCCGGCCTTAGCGGCGGCATAGACGGCGCCGGTGGGCATCCCGGTAACCCCCACGCCGGACGATATATTGATGACCTTGCCGTACTTGCGCGCGACCATGTAGGGCAGTACCGCCTTGGTGCAGTTGAGGACGCCCCTCAAGTTCACGTTGATATCGATATCCCAGTCAGCCTCGGTCGTTTCAAGGAACGGTTTGGGGATGCTGCTTGTGCCGGCGTTGTTCACGAGGATGTCGATCTTGCCGAACCTGTCCATTGCGGCTTTTGCCATTGCCTCGGCATCGCGGAGGCTGCGCACGTCGGTTTTCACCGCGATCGCCCTGCGCCCCAGTCCCTGGATGTCGGAGGCGGTCTTCTCCGCCCCTGCCATGTCAATATCGGCAACGACGAGGTCGCAGCCTTCTTTTGCCAGCGTCATCGCAATACCCCTGCCGAAGCCGATCTGGCTGCCGGCACCGGTCACAATGGCTACCTTATCTTTAAGTCCAAGCTCCACGGGTATATCTCCTTTCTCCTGTTTCCGGCGAGGTTACTTTCCCCCTGCTCGGGCGTATCGGTGAAGTATCTGGTGGCAGGAAGGGGCTACTGTTTCTTCCTGACAGGTATATCCTGCTTTTTCCCGTCCACGATGGCGGAATACTTGTAGCTGATCGGGCAGTTGACGAAGTAGAATGGGGTGCCCACTCTCTTGTGGATGATCGGGCAGTGGAGCATACCTGCCGGGATGAACACGGCGCAGGTCTCCTTGATGATGAGCTTTTCCCCCTCGCCGCCGATGTAAAGCTCGGTCTCGGCGTCATAAGCCCGCGGGTCAGGCGAGCAGGGCACGAACAGAAAGACCTGGTCAAAGTCATGGGCGTGGGAATCTTCCTTGCCGGCAAACGGCTCGCTCACGTGGGTGAACCTGATCTGAAAGTTTGCCTTCTCCTCGGCGTGAAAGATCATCCCCAGATAGGGCGGGTAAATCGTATCGCGCACGATATTCGTCGTTTTCAGGTAGTCATACTTTGACATAAAGTTAAAGCTCTCCTTTCTGTTGTTTCCTTAATTAAATAACTCCTCTGAGCCGGGG
>JAOAEN010000295.1 GCA_026416775.1 Dehalococcoidales bacterium | reverse complement strand
GATGTTGCCCATGCAGTGGACGAGGGGATAGACCGCCTTCTGTCCCTGCGCGGCGGCGGTGACCGCCTCAATGACGAGCGTGGCGATGTTCACGCTCAGGGGGAAGGGGGCGCTCGGCAGCCAGCCGTGGAGATCGGTGCAGAGGATGACGCCCCGGTCCGCATACCAGCCGACGATACCGCAGCTCTCCTGCCATTTCTGCACCACCTCGCGGATGGTCGTCTTCTTGGAATAGCTCCCCCAGGTGAGGAAGGGAAGGCAGCCTTCAAAGGTCGTCATGCCGGCGGCAATGGCGATTTCACCGCCCGCTCCCCTGGGGCTGAAGGCGGCATCCACGCTTTCGATGAGCCGACGTGTCTTCTTCACCCCATAGTTGATGATGGGGAAACCGTTGAGCAGGGGTTTGCCCGTGCGGTAGCACTCCTTAAGGATCTCTTCAACCCTCTCGTACTGCCCGAGACGGGTATAGCTATCCGTTGTTACCGGGATGAGGACAACCCCGCTTTCCCTTAAGTTCCGGCAGAGGTCGATCATCTCCTCAAGGATGGGGGTGCCGGCGCGGGGAAAGACGCTCATCCTGCCTTCCTCGCGCAGCTTTACCATCACCTTCCACCAGACCTTGCTGTCCGGCAGGCTCTTCTGATAGGCCACCGCCTCTTCAAAGTCAACCTCGTGGCCGGTGGGCAGTCTGGCGAGCTCCTCGCGCCGTTTACGCATGAGCAGTTCGTCGTCAAGACGGCGGTTCAGCAGTTTCGGTTGTTTCATGGCTCCTCCGGTGGTCTCTGCTCTCTATTCCTTTGGTGCCGAGAGGAAGGTCGCCGCCTGGGCATTCAGCGGCTGTCCCCCGGCAACGAAGAGGATCTGCCCGGTAACGTAATCGGAAAGACCGCTGGCTAAAAACAGGGCAGGTCCGGCAATGTCCTCGGGCCTGCCCATCCTTCCCAGCGGGACCTCTTTTCTGGCAAGGGCGGCAAAGAAAGCATCGCGCTCCGGTCCCGGGGGCTGGAGCGAGTCCCAGAAGGGGGTCTCAATCGGCCCGGGGACAATGGCATTGACATAAATGTTATACGGTGCCAGCTCAAAGGCAAGGTTCAGGGTAAGCCCGAGTACCCCCGCCTTAGCGGAGTGATAGTGGAGCACCGAGACCGCCGGGTGCACTGCCCCCATGGAGGAAATATTGATGATCTTGCCGTAGCGCTGTTTCTTCATCTGGGGGATGACGGCAACGCTGCAGAGGAATGGCCCCTTGAGGTTCACGTTGATGATCCTGTCCCAGTCATCCTCGGTGACGGTGGCACTGTCGCCCCCCTTGACGCCCACACCCCCGGCAT
>JAOAEN010000294.1 GCA_026416775.1 Dehalococcoidales bacterium | reverse complement strand
AGATGTGTATAAGAGACAGCCCCGGAAGCACCGTGGTATCGCCGGTGAGGGTACCGCCTTCAACGATGACCGGCGGAGTGGTCCTGCCTTCGGTGAAGGCCTTGACTCCGAGCATCCTTAAGGCTTCCACGAGGGACTTGACCGGTCTTTTCATGAGGGACGGTCCGCCGACGAGCCGGTGCTTTCCGGGAAGGAGCGAGCAGATTGCCGTCATGAAGCGCAGTGTGGTTGCCGATTCCCCGCAGTAAAGTTCCTTCTGCGGGATGCGGAACACGCCCCCGGTAACGCGCCAGATGTCCGGATCTTTTTTGATCTTCACGCCGATCTGCTCGAGCACCGCGACCGCAGCTTCGGTATCCTCGCTCACCAGGGGATGCACGACCTCGCTTTCCCCTTTGGCGAGGGCGGCACACATCAGTGCCCGTATCGTCATGCTTTTAGAGGTGGGTACGCTAACGATGCCTTCCGCACTGCTCTTACTGATGGTAACCTTCATACCTCTTCAACCCCTCAATGATATGTTTTACCACGCTGTCCGGGCTCATGCGCGATGTGTTCACGGAAAAATCGGCGGCCTGCTCGTAGAGCGGTCTGCGGCGCCTGAGAAGCGTGCTGATCTGCGCCGGCCTGTCGGCGGACTCAAGCAGGGGCCTATCCCTTCCGGCCGCAGTCCGCCTCAGGATGACCGATGGGGAAGCAGTGAGACACACGATAATACATTCCTGGCGCAGTCGGTCAATGTTTATTTTATTGAGGACGATGCCTCCACCGCAAGCGATAACCGCATTTTTTCTTCCGGCGATACGCCGTGTCATCTCGATTTCCCGCTCCCGGAAACCGATTTCGCCTTCGGTGTGGAATATCTCCGTGATGGTTTTTCCTGCCTCCATTTCAATCAGCGCATCAAGCTCGATGAACTCCTTGCCCAGCCTTGCGGCAAGGGCCCTTCCCACGGTGGACTTCCCCGTCCCCATGAAACCGATGAGGGCGATGCTGGTTTTCATCTTTTTTTGAGTACCTCAAGGGCTTTCCGGTGCATGAGCCCGACCGGGGCGTTCTTGCCCGTCCATTTCGTGAAGGCTGAAGCCCCCTGATGGACAAGCATTTCCAGCCCGCTGATGACCTTGCAGCCCGCACCGCGGGCATCCCTGAGCAGCCTCGTTTCCAGCGGGTTATAGACGGTATCGAAAACGGTAAGGCGGCGGTGCAGCAAACCCACGGGCACCGGGCTTTCTTCCGCCCGGGGAACCATGCCGGCGCTTGTGGCGTTAACGAGGATTGATGCACGTTTCAGCGCATCTTCAAGGGAGCGGGGCTCAAG
>JAOAEN010000293.1 GCA_026416775.1 Dehalococcoidales bacterium | reverse complement strand
GCCATGCACCTTCTCTTCCAAGGATAGTCACTGGCCCGTAGCTTTCGATAAGCAGAAATCTCCGCCGGGAAGGATGGATTACTGTGGTTGAGCCTGCAGGACAGACGGGGCGAGCCTGAAGGGACTAACTGGATGCCAAAGCCGGTGCTACTGGTAGAGGTATTTCTGCCACTCGTTTCTCTGGGTGAGATAGTGGTAGGGGATGACGAAGAGCGGGCTTCCGTTCGGGGGCAGGGGCGGGCGGATCAGCTTCATACCGGCTTCCTTGGGGGTACGTCCCGCTTTGCGGCGGTTGCATTCCACGCAGGCAGTAACCACGTTTTCCCAGGTATGCTGCCCGCCGCGGTAGCGCGGGATAACATGGTCCAGCGTGAGGTGGCGGCTTTTCTGCCCGCAGTACTGGCAGGTGTACTTGTCGCGGTTGAAGATCTCATAGCGGCTCATCTTCCTCTCGCGGTGGGGACGGCGGATGAGCTGGGAGAGGCGGATTACCGAAGGAAGCTCAATCATATTGCCGATGGTGCGCACGTATCCCAGACCGTTTTCCACAATTTCTGCCTTGCCCTGCATGACGAGGACAATGGCACGCCGTGCCCGGCAGATGGCAAGCGGCTCATAGCTCTGGTTGAGGACAAGCACAGGCTGATTGATCAGAGAGTTACCCATCTTCAGGCATATTTTACTTAAAAACTCCTGAACCTGCAACCTGAAAGGACGGGATGGCACGGAATCAGGGCTGCCCCTGGGGGACAGTGGGGTTGGGCACGGGAGAAGACGGGACCGGCATGGTTTGGTTAGATTTTCAGGAGTTCTTCCAGAGGCTCATCCGGGGAGACCGGCCCCACCACGGCAAGGCGCAGCCTTTCGCCGGAGATCAGCCTGCGGGCAAGGGCGAGGAGCTCCTCAGGGGTGATGGCGTCAATGATCTGCATCACTTCGTCCACGGAGAGGACCTGCCCGGTGAGGATCTCCTGCCCGCCAAGCCAGCCGGTAACGTTGCGGCTGTCTTCCATGCGCAGCAGGATCCGTCCCTTGAAAAGCTCCCTCGCCTTGTTCAGCTCCGTTTCGGAAATGGGCTCTTCTCTGAGGCGGGCAAGCTCGCGGGTGATTGCCTCAATGGAGAGCCTGACCTTATCGTTATCCACCCCGGCGGCGATTGTCATGGCGCCGGTATCCAGAAAGTGCTCCGCGTAGCTCTGGATGCTGTAGGCAAGCCCGAGCCTGTCCCGTATCTCGGTGAAGAGACGGCTGGTCATCCCCTCGCCGAGGACGACGTTGAGGCTGTCTCTTATACACATCT
>JAOAEN010000292.1 GCA_026416775.1 Dehalococcoidales bacterium | reverse complement strand
GTTATAGAGGGCAAGGCTTTTTTCTTCAAGCTCCCTGGCGGTGCGCAGCCCGATAAGCTTGATGATCTGTTCCCGGGTAATCGGCTCATCGTGCCCCTTTTCGGCCTTGGTGGTCGGGGTGAAGAGCGGTTTTTCCAGCTCCTGGCTTTCCTGCATCCCCCTGGGCATGGGCTGACCACCAATGGTGCCTTTTTCCCTGTATTCTGCCCAGGCGGAGCCGGAGAGATAACCGCGCACCACGCATTCTATCGGTATGCGCTTCACCTTCTTGACGACCATGGAACGCCCGCGCAGATAGTTCGGGTAATGGAAACGGTTTTCCTCGTGGATATACGTGTCAAGGCTGTGGACGTCATCAATCGCCTCAGCCATGTGGTTGGGGACGATGTCGGCGGTGCGCCGGAACCAGAAGGACGAAAGCCGGTTCAGGACATGCCCCTTGAGCGGAATCCCGCTGGGAAGCACCACATCAAAGGCGGAAATGCGGTCGGTTGCCACGATGAGAAGGTGGCTACCCAGGTCGTAGGTATCGCGTACCTTGCCCCGGATGAACACGGGTAACGGAAGATCGGTCCTGAGAAGGACTGGCGGGTAATTTTCTCCCATGGCAACACCTCCTGCAATCCCTCGCTATTTCGCCCTGGAGTTTTCCGTGGTCATGCCCTGCCACTGGGACTTCGTCAGACCGAGTCTGGCGAAGATATCGTCAACGTAGTGCAGGTAGTACTGATAATCAAAAATGGCTTCAAGCTCTTTTGCCGGAAGTACATCACTAATTTCGCTATCTGCTTTGAGCAGGTTTAGGAAGCTGCGGTTGCCCTTCCATGCCTTCATTGCGTTTCTCTGGACAAGCTCGTATGCCTTCTGGCGGCTCAATCCCTTATCGATGAGGGCGAGCATGACGCGCTGGGAAAACACAAGACCGCGTGTGAGCTCGAGGTTTTTCTTCATGCGCTGCGGGTAGACCTGCAGGTTCCTCATGACGCCGGTGAAGAGCGCCAGGATGTAGTCAAGTGCAAAGCATGCATCGGGAAGGATGATGCGCTCGTTGGAGGAATGGCTGATATCCCTTTCATGCCAGAGGGCGATATTTTCCAGCGAGGTGACGGCAAAGCCACGGATGAGCCTTGCCAGCCCGCAGACCCTCTCGGTGAGCTCGGGATTGCGCTTGTGGGGCATGGCAGATGAGCCGGTCTGCCCGCTGCCGAAAGGTTCTTCCACCTCCCTCACCTCCGTCTTCTGGAGCGCCCGGATTTCGGTGGCGAACTTTTCCAATGAGCCAGCGGTGATGGCAAGTGTGGTGACGAAGTGGGCATGCCGGTCACGCTGCACTATCTGGTTTGAAATTGGGGCTGTCTC
>JAOAEN010000291.1 GCA_026416775.1 Dehalococcoidales bacterium | reverse complement strand
GTACATGTCCATGACCATGCCGTGGGTACCGCGGAGCATATCGGCAAGCGTGTCAAAGGGGGCTCCCGCCATGCTCCCGCCGCGCACGTTGGGGATACCGCGGGCAAGGGAGGCGCGGTTGATCCCGGCAACCGCCCTCTGCCAGCGGATGACCTCTCTGCCCGCGGCAATCATCGTCCGCAGGGCCTTTGCCACATCGGGGCCGGCGACCGCCGCGTAGAAGGAAAGGGGCACGCTGTCTAAGCCCGTCATCCGGGGCAATTTGGCGAAGGGTTCAAAAGCCCCGCAGACACGCGGCAGATACACCCGCCACCAGAAGTCCGCCGGGTTGGCAAGGAAGTCATCGTACTCGTCCGCCTTGAGGTACTCCTTTTCCACGTACTGGAACATGGAGGCATTATCGGCAAGCCCGTGTCCCGGCCACTTATGCAGGCGGTGGTCAACAAGCTCAAAGGCACGACCGGGGAAGACCAGCGAGGGGCCGGTGTAGGTGTCCATGTCAAAGTCGGCGATGAACTTGAGGTAAGCCCGCCTGAGCTTGCGGTAGTCGTACATCACTTCCTTCAGGGTATAGCCGGCGTAATGTGCCGGGAACATCCCGCTGGGAAGCATGCAGGGCACGCGGTCGGGTAGTTCGAGTTTCACCGCCCTGATGAACCGCGTTGCCCGCTCCCGGTAAAGCCTTGCCGCCTCTTTGCTCCTGAACTTCACCGGCGGGTTGAGCCAGCGCTGGAAACGTGCCTCCCGCCTTTCCTGCCAGCTCAGGTTTTGCCAGTTGGGTACACCTTCCATAGGTCCTTGTGTCTCTCCGCCTAATATTTCCCGTATTCCTCGGCGGCCTCCATCATGGCGCGGAGGTTGTCCGGGTTGCACTTCGTGATGCCGGCAGCCCCGGTGAGGATGTAGCCGCCGCCAGGGGCACAGGTCTCAATGAGCCTTTTACAGTATTCCTTTACCTGCTTCGGGGTGCCCGTGTACAGGAGCGAGGCGGGCACGTTACCGGCAATACAGGCATGACCGCCGAGGACCTTTTTTGCCCGCGCCATATCAATGTCCTCAAAGCTCCAGAGCACGGAGCCTTTCGGCAGGTCCTTAATGACCTCAAGCCTTGCCCCGTACCTTCCCTCGGCAAAGAGGTAGGGCACAAGCCCCTCTTCAATCATGCCGAGGAGCACGCGCTTAAGACTCGGCCAGTAAAAGGTCTCAAACTGCTTCGGGGACATGAAACTTTCGTCCCCCTTGTGCAGCGGCATGAAGCAGAAGGGACATCCCGAAGCATCTGCCGCCGCCACTGCCGAGCGTATGGCATGGGGGATGACCATCTCCATCGCCTCGTGGATTTTCTCCGGGTTACGGTACATGTCCATGAC
>JAOAEN010000028.1 GCA_026416775.1 Dehalococcoidales bacterium | reverse complement strand
TGGGGATCTTCTCGTAGCCGATGAGCCGGGCGATCTCTTCGATCAGGTCGACGTCCTGGCGGATATCGCTGCGCCAGTAGGGCGTACCTGCCGTGACCTGCTCGCCTCCCACCTCGCAGACAAAGCCGAGCAGTCCAAGCAGCCGCGCGATTTCCTGGACCGTTACTTCCATGCCGAGGATGCGCCTGACCGCCTGCGGGGTGAGGCGGATGGATCGGGGCGGTTTCCTTCCGGGGTAGATGTCAATGAGCCCGCGGGCAACTTTGCCTCCGCCGAGCTCGGCAATGAGCTGGGTGGCATGTCTGAGTGCCGGGATGGTGAGCTCCGGGCTGATGCCGCGCTCAAAGCGCGTTGACGCTTCGCTGACCAGCCCGAGCCGGCGGCTGGTGCGGTGGATACATGCCGCCGCGAAGCTTGCCGCTTCGAGCAGGATGGCAGTGGTGCCTTCGGTGACCTCACTGTTCTGTCCGCCCATCACCCCGGCAAGGGCAACGGCGCGGTCGTAATCAGCAATCACCAGCATGTCGCCGGTAAGGTCCCGTGCCACACCGTCGAGGGTGACGAGTACCTCACCTTCCCTTGCCCGCCGCACGATGACCTTACCCCCCCGAAGGCGCTCATAATCAAAGGAGTGGAGGGGCTGCCCGTACTCAAGCATGACGTAGTTAGTAACGTCAACGACGTTGTTGATCGGGCGCTGCCCGCAGGCGATGAGCCTTTCCTGAAGCCACGGCGGGGACTCTTTGATCTTTACCCCGGTGATGAGGGTGGCGCAGTAGCGCGGGCAGAGCTCGGGGGCAAGGATTTCCACCGAAGCGTATTCTGCAATCGGTCTGTCCGTCTCCTCGTAGTGCGGCTCGGCAATGTGCACCTTCTGCCCAGTAAGCGCTGCCACTTCCCGGGCGATGCCTACGACGGAAAGACAGTCCGGACGGTTGGCGGTAACCTCAATGTCAAAGACGATATCACCCAGGTATGCGGCAAGCGGCATGCCTGCCTTCGCATCACTTCCGAGTACCATGATGCCTTCGTGATTTTCGGAAATACCGAGCTCTTTTTCGGAGCAGATCATGCCCCGCGAAAGGACGCCGCGTATCTTCGCCGGCTTAAGCTCTTCGGTCTTGCCGGTGTAGGGGTTGATGAGCCTGGCCCCGGGACGGGCAAAGGGCACCTTATCTCCGAGGTGCAGGTTCGGTGCCCCGCAGACGACAGTTTCCTCCTCGCCGCCGAGGTCAACGGTTGCCAGATGCAGACGGTCAGCATTAGGGTGGGGGGAGATTGCCTTTATTTCCCCGATAACGACGTTTTCCCAGCTTCCTCCGCTGCGGGTAATCCCGGCAACCTCAAAGCCGGCAGCCGTAAGCCTCTTCGCCAGCTCTTCAGCGGGCAGGGTAACATCGGTGTATTCTCTGAGCCATTTCAGGGGTACTTTCATCGCCGCACCTTAAAATTGCGCAAGGAATCTTAGATCGCTGGAAAAGTAAAGGCGGATATCGTCCACACCGTAGCGCAACATGTGCGGGCGCTCCACGCCGATACCAAAGGCAAAGCTAGTGTATTCTTCGGGGTCAATGCCGGCGCGACGGAGCACGTCCGGGTGGGTCATCCCGGCACCGAGGATCTCAATCCAGCCGCTGTTCTTGCAGATGCGGCAGCCGCTCCCCTTGCAGACCATGCAATCAATCGCCATTTCCACGCCGGGTTCAACGAAGGGAAAATAATCCACGCGGAAACGCACCTTTCTTTCGGCACCGAAAAAGCGGCGGGCAAACTCGTAGAGCGTCCCTTTGAGGTCAGCCATCGTGATGCCTCTGTCCACCGCAATTCCGTCAATCTGGTGGAACATCGGCACATGGGTGGCATCGCTTGCCTCGTAGCGGAAGAGCCGCCCTGGCTCCACCGCCCTTATCGGCGGTCTTAGCCTCTCCAGGGTGCGCGCGGTAACCGCGGTGGTATGGGTGCGCAGTAGCTGTTTACCCTTTCCGCCGGGTGGAGCGTCGAGCCAGAAGGTGGACATGCTGTCGCGCGCCGGGTGCTCGGCGGGGATGTTCAGCGCTTCAAAGTTGTAATAGTCCCATTCCACCTCCGGCCCCTCGATGACGCCGAAGCCCATGGAGGCGAATATCTCGCACATCTCCTCGATGGTCTGGGTAATAGGGTGGATATGTCCGGGCGGGTACGGTCTTCCCGGAAGGCTAATATCAACTGTCTTCCCGGCTACCTCGGCGGCAAGCTCCAGCTCCCGGATGGCATTGGCCTTTTCCTCCCCGGCCTGCGTGAGGAGCTCCTTGACGGAGTTGGCGAGGGCACCGACGGACCTTCTTTCCTCAATGGACAGTCCGGCAAGTCCCCTCAAGACCTGGTTGAGCTCGCTTTTCTTGCCCAGATAGCGGATGCGCCATGCCTCAAGATCCCGGGAACTGCCGATAGCGCCGAGTTCGCTCAGCGCCTGCTGCTTGAGTGCTTCCAGTTTTTCCCGCATTTCTGTCTTAACATCACCTCTTATGAAAATTCCCCTTCCCTGACAGGGAAGGGGAACCTCGGGTGCTCCGGCGGCAGATGGTTAACTTTCAGCCTTCCCTGATACCTGGGCGAGCAGACGGTTAAAACTTTCCGGCTCCCTCACCGCCATATCCGCAAGCATCTTGCGGTTGATGCCGATGCCGGACTTCCTTAAGGCATCCATGAACCGGCTGTAGGTGATGCCCTGGCTCCGGCAGGCGGCATTGATGCGGGCAATCCAGAGCTTCCGCATGTCCCCCTTGCGCTCGCGGCGATGTGCATAGGCATAGGACAGGGAATGGATCATGGACTCCGTGGCACGCCGGATGAGGCGGTGCTTGGTACCGATATGACCTTTAGTCAGCGCCAGTACTTTCTTGTGGCGGTGGTGTGAGGTAACCCATCTCTTTACTCTAGGCAAGTGAAACTCCTCCCCTGGCTACACGCCGTAAGGTAACAGTCTTGAAATGCGCCTGCGGTCGCTCGGGTGAAGCTCAATCTTACCGTCAAGCATGCGCCGCACGCGCTTTGTCTTGTGGGTGCGCAGGTGGCTCTTCGGCCCCTTCACCCGCATGATCTTCCCGCTTCCCGTGATGTGGAAGCGTGCTTTAGCTCCCTTGTGTGTTTTGAGTTTTGGCATTTTCGGTTTCCTTTACGGTTACTGCGGTCTTGACCGTTTTCGGTTTCATGCTGTTCGGGGCAAGGACGATTTCCATCCTTTTCCCTTCAAGCACTGGCTGTCTTTCCACGAAGGCAACATCGCTGAGTGTCTGTGCCATCCTCTGCAGGACCTTCCAGCCCAGTTCCGGATGGGTGATCTCGCGCCCCCGGAACATCATGGTAACCTTGACCTTATCGCCTTCGGTGATCAGCTTCCTTGCCGTCCGTGCTTTGGCTTCAAAATCATGGTCACCGATTTTGGGGCGCAGGCGTACCTCACGGGTCTCAACAACTTTCTGGGTCTTTCTTGCCTGCTGCTCCTTCTTCTGCTGTTCGTACTTGTACTTCCCGTAATCAAGGAGCCGACATACTGGGGGCACCGCCGTAGGGGCAACCTCAACCAGGTCAAGTCCGTGTCTCCGGGCGATTTCCCGCGCCTGGGCGATACCCATCACCCCGAGCTGCTCTCCGTTTTCCCCCACCAGGCGGACTTCCCGTGCGGTAATACGCTCATTAACGCGAAGTTCCTTAATTATAAGTGTTTCTCCCTCCTGCGCTGAAAATGCTCTACGTTGAAAAACTATATCATATTCGGCAAGGTAAAATCAACTGCTGATCGGACCGTTGTCGTCCGGTTGGTGAGGCGATTGCCCACGATTGTTGTGCATCATTGGTATGCCGCTAAACTTGAGGGGTTGCGCCTGCATCCGGTCTATCTGCGACGTATGCTCACCCCCTTTATCCCCCTCTCAGACCGGGGCATCTGCAGGGATTGATAGATTCGGTTGTGTGAGAGGGGGAGAAGTTACTAAGAGGAGCTTCGCCCCTCTATTCTGCATTCACCTTCAGTGTTGAAAGTTCGGTTTGTCTGGGATATAGGGAAAAGGGACTTATCCCATCATTCCCTGGCCCCTACGCATTGGTATCGTGGCCTGTGTGAATCGGGGGCGGTTTTTGAGAGTAGTGGAGCGTGCCTTTTCNGCCCCATTCCTTCAGGGGTTGATGACAAGTGGCTGGCCCTACGAGCGGCTGTCTATTTCCTGCCTGATTTTACTGGCAAAGCTGTCAATGGTCTGCGGGGGCAGTTGCTCGCCGCTGCGCCGGCGCACGGCAAGGGTGTTTGCGCTCACCTCTTTATCCCCGATGACGAGCATGTAGGGGACTTTCTCAAGCTGGGCCTGCCTTATCTTGGCGTTCATTCTTTCAGGTCGGTCATCCACTTCAGCCCTGATGCCGTGTTTCTTGAGCTCGGCGGCGGCTTTCTGGCAGTAGTCGAGGTGTCTATCGGCAACCGGGATGAGCTTCACCTGTACCGGGGCAAGCCAGGTGGGGAATGCCCCGGCATAATGCTCGATAAGCAGCCCGAAGAACCGCTCCCACGAGCCGAGGAGGGCGCGGTGGATCATGTACGGGCGGTGCTCTTTGCCGTCTGCTCCCGTGTAGACCATGTCGAAGCGCTCCGGAAGGTTGAAGTCAAACTGGATAGTGGTTGCCTGCCACTCTCTGCCCAGGGCATCCTCGATCTTGATGTCTATCTTGGGGCCGTAGAAGGCACCACCGCCTTCGTCCACGCTGTATTCAAGGCGGTTTTCCTCGATGACGCGTCGCAGTGCGCGCTGGGCATCCTCCCACCTTGTCATTTCGCCGACGGCATCCGCCGGGCGTGTGGAAAGATAGACGTGAAATTTCTCAAAGCCGAAGGTGCGGAGCATGTAGAGAGAGAAGCGCAGCACTTCGGAGATTTCGCCTTCCATCTGCTCCGGGGTGCAGAAGATATGGGCATCATCCTGCGTGAAGCCGCGCACCCGGAGCAGTCCAGAGAGCACACCGCTCCTTTCGTAGCGGTAGACCGTGCCGAGTTCTGCCCACCGCAGGGGAAGCTCGCGGTAGGAGCGTAACCTCGACTTGTAGGCTAGGATGTGGAACGGGCAGTTCATCGGCTTGATGTAGTAATGCTGTTCGTCAATGATAATCGGGGCGTACATGTTCTCCCTGTAGAAATCAAGGTGCCCGCTTATCTCCCAGAGGCGCGAAAGACCGATATGCGGCGTGTAGAGGATCTCGTAGCCGTTGGCGAGGTGCTCCCGCCGCCAGAAGTCCTCAATGATGGTGCGGATGCGGCCGCCCTTGGGCGTGTAGATGGCAAGCCCCCCGCCGATCTCCTCGGGCAGGATGAACAGGTCAAGCTCCCTGCCCAGACGGCGGTGGTCGCGCTTTTTGGCCTCTTCCAGACGTGCGAGGTAGCTGTCAAGCTCTTCCTGGCTCGGGAAAGCCACCCCGTAAATACGCTGGAGCATGGGGTTGTGCTCGTCGCCGCGCCAGTATGCCCCGGCAATGCTCGTGAGCTTGAAAGCCCCGATTTCCCCGGTTGACCTGACATGGGGCCCGCGGCAGAGGTCAACAAAATTGCCTTGCTGGTAGACGGTCAACTTGTCTCCGGGAATTTCGTCAATCAGTTCGAGCTTGTAGGGCTGGGTGGCGAAGAGCCTTTTTGCCTCTTCTCTGGTCACCTCACGGCGCTCAAAAGGCAGGTCAGCCCCGATAATTTCCTTCATTTTCGCTTCAATGACAGGCAGGTCTTCCGGGCTGAGCGTGCGCGGGAGGTCAAAGTCGTAGTAGAAGCCGTCCTCAACCGCCGGACCGATGGCAAACTTTGCATCGGGGAAGAGGGAAAGTACAGCCTGGGCAAGGACGTGCGCCGCGGAATGGCGCATCATCTCAAGACTATTTCCAGCGTCCATCTACTTCATTATTATAACAGTGCAAAGCTGCGCCCGCAAATGAAAAATGCCTTTTTACCCCCTAGCTACGGGTATTCGTCTCCCTGCTCTTCGGGCAGGGACATGGAAAGGACCTGTGGTGCCAGTCCACTTTGTCTTGAGGTGGTGGGGAAGGGGCAGGCATCCTCTGGCTGCATCCCCGCTTCACGCAGAATCCATCAATCCATGTTAGGGGAATAAAGGAAGGGCGCTGCTCCCTCTCTCAAACAACCGAATCTACCAATCATGGGGATGAGCCATTGTAAGAAGGGGCTAATGGGGTGAGNTGTGATTGCAGGCGGGGCAATACTACCGCCGGGGTAGCCGGGGGAGTGATCAAAGCCTAACGTCCCGGTTTTTCAATCCCGATGATGGCAATTTCAATTTTCTGGCCGCACCTGGGGCAGGTGATGTTCATCGTTATCGGCTGGCGCATCACCCTTTCTGCGACCGCCGAGACGATGGAATCAACGCTGTCCAGCCTTTTATCCAGCATGTCCAGTCTCTTGATGAGGCGTTCAATGTCGGCGGGACTCAGGTTACCGGTCAGCGGGGTATCGTCCTGTTCTGCCAAAGGCTCTTTCCTCTTCCGTCAGCTTTAGTCCAATTATAAGCTTCCGAAGCTGGGATGTCAAAGCCTTTATCAGGTTGATTTACGGCTTTGTGCAGAGTATAATCCTGTTAACGGGTCGGGGGAGAACAGGCCTGGAAGGAGGACAAAATGCCGGAGATAGAGGTTGGCAAGGTTAAGGACTTTTTTGCCCGCCCGGTGGTGGCGGGGATCGACCTGACCGGGAGCCTCAAGGTGGGGGATAAGATCCACATCAAGGGGCATACCACGGATATTGAGATGGTCGTGGCCTCGATGCAGATCAATAACGTGAACGTTACCGAGGCCAAGGCGGGTGACTCGGTGGGTATCAAGGTGCCCGACAGGGTAAGACCGGGCGATAAGGTCTATAAGGTTACCTAGTCTGCCTCCAGAATCGGCGGGATTCCTACCCGCCATTTTCTGTCACGGCTTTCTCACCGGACACCTTCAGGCACCCAGCGACTTCACGAGGTTTGCCATTTCAATCGCACTCACCGCGGCATCAAAGCCCTTGTTTCCGTCCTTGGTGCCGGAGCGTTCGATTGCCTGTTCAAGGTTATCGGTGGTAATCACCCCGAAGATTACCGGGACTCCGGTATGGAGGCTTACAGTGGCAATCCCCTTGGCGACCTCGCTTGCCACGTATTCAAAGTGGGGTGTGCTTCCCCTGATCACCGCACCAAGGCAGATGACGGCATCGTATTTCTTGCTCTGCGCCATTTTCTGCGCGATGAGGGGGATCTCAAATGAGCCGGGCGTCCAAGCGACTTCAATATCCGTTTCGCCCACGCCGTGACGCAAGAGGGCATCCTTCGCCCCTTCCAGGAGCTTGGTACTGAAAAACTCGTTAAAGCGCGAGACGACGATCCCGAACCGCAGCCCCTTGCCGATGAGATTCCCTTCGTATATCCTGCCCATGTTCTTCTCCTTCACCGTGCTTTAATTGGTCTGGGTCTCCGTTTCCTCAATATCAAGCAGATGCCCCAGTTTTTTCTTCTTGGTCAGGAGGTACTTGCGGTTGTACTGGTTGGGCTTGGTGGTGATGGGCAGTTGCTCGACGATGTTCAGCCCGTAGCTTTCCAGCCCGCTCAGCTTCTTGGGGTTATTGGTCATGAGGCGCATGTTGCGCACGCCGAGATCGGCAAGTATCTGGGCGCCGATGCCGTAGTCCCGCGGGTCGGGCTTAAAGCCGAGGGAGACATTTGCCTCCACAGTATCCAGGCCCTTGTCCTGCAGGGCGTACGCCTTGATTTTATTGTGGATACCAATACCCCTGCCCTCCTGCCTCATGTAGAGGAGCACGCCCCTCCCCTCGCCAGCAATACGCTTCATCGCCATTTCAATCTGTTCCCCGCAGTCGCAGCGCAGGCTGTGGAAGACGTCGCCGGTAAGGCACTGGCTGTGCACCCTCACCAGCACGGGCTCGTCGGTTGCCACGTCGCCCATCACGAGGGCAAGGTGCTCGTCGGGATCGGTGGTGCTCTTGTAGGCGATGACCCTGAATTCCCCGTAGGGCGTCGGCAGCTTGGCTTCGGCAACCCGGCTTACCAGCCTTTCGTGGCGGAAGCGGTAGGCGATGAGGTCGGCAACGCTGATGATCTTCAGCCCGAATTGTCTGGCGAACTCCTCAAGCTGGGGCAGCCTTGCCATCGTGCCGTCCTCGTTCATGATCTCGCAGCAGACGCCTGCCGGGTAAAGCCCGGCAAGCCGTGCCAGGTCCACGGTGGCCTCGGTCTGCCCGGCGCGCACCAGCACCCCGCCGTCGCGTGCCCGCAGGGGGAACATGTGCCCCGGCATGGCAATGTCTTCCGGCTTGGTCTTGGGGTCGATGAGCACCTTTACCGTCGTGGCACGGTCGTATGCCGAAATCCCCGTGGTGGTGCCGTGTCTTGCCTCAACGGACACGGTGAAGGCGGTCCCGAAGTGCGAGGTGTTGTTCGTCGTCATCATCGGGATCTTGAGCTCGTCAAGGCGCTCGCCGGTCATTGGCATACAGATGAGCCCACGCCCGTACTTTGCCATGAAGTTGATGGCTTCCGGGGTGACCTTTTCCGCCGCCATGACGAGGTCGCCCTCGTTTTCACGGTCTTCGTCATCAACCACGATGACGAATTTCCCCGCCCTGATATCCTCAATGGCCTCGGGAATACTTGCAAGCGGCATAGTCCCTCTCCCTCCCGCAAAACTCAGGACTTGTCAACCGCAAAACCGTGCTCCCGCAAGAGCTCCATCGTGATGCCCTTCGGCTCCGGGGAAAGGAATGCGGCAACATATTTCCCGATAATGTCAACCTCGAGATTCACGAGATCGCCGGGTCTTTTCCCGGCAAGTGTGGTATGCTCCCGCGTGTAACCGACGATGGAGACGGAAAAACCCGTGGCATCCCTTTCCACCACCGTCAGGCTGATGCCGTCCACGGCGATGAACCCCTTGGGCACGATATAGCGCATGACCTCGGGGCCTGCCGAAAACCGCATGATGATGGCATCACCTTCCTTCTGTATCTGGACGATGCGCCCCGTGTCATCAACGTGCCCCTGCACGAAATGCCCGCCGAACTCACCGCCGGCGGCAAGCGCCCTTTCCAGGTTGACACTATCGCCGGGCTTAAGCCTTCCGAGGTTCGTCCGGCGCAGGGTCTCCGGCATGACATCCACGGAAAATGAAGTATCGTCAAAATCGGTCACCGTAAGGCAGACGCCGTTTACCGCAACGCTTGCCCCGGGCGTCATGTCCCTGGTGATGCTTTTTGCCGCAACGGTGAGCCTTCCGCCGCCCGCGGAGACGATAGTCCCCACTTCCTGCACGATGCCGGTAAACATGTGTGGAGCCTTTTCCTTCAATGCCATTCTAACACTTGCCATAAGGCAGGCGCAATATTGATAATCTGGCGGTGCTTTACGCCTCCCTCTGTCGTTCCGGATGGGGACGGCTGCGGGCTGTTGCCTCTGACTGGAAAAAGTATGTGCGGGGTGAAGCAGACATAACGCTAAAGCGGCTGAAGGCGGATGGAAGTGTGGAATGCCGTGGAGCATGCCAATCGTGCTATAATTTTAACGTATGGATATCCTTGCCGGGCTTAATCCCGCCCAGCGGCAGGCGGTTGAGGCGATTCAGGGGCCGGTGCTTATCATCGCCGGTCCGGGCAGTGGCAAGACGCGCGTCATCACCCACCGCATTGCCTATCTCATCCGTGTGGTGGGGATAAACCCGCGGCGTATCATGGCGGTGACCTTCACGAACA
>JAOAEN010000290.1 GCA_026416775.1 Dehalococcoidales bacterium | reverse complement strand
AGATGTGTATAAGAGACAGAAATAAAGGCGCGGTGCACGTAGTGGGCTTCCCACATCAGAAGCAGGCACACAAGGGTGACGGAAAGCTCGCTCCGGCGGAGGGCAAAGCACGCGGCAAAAACGATCGGTGCCGGAGCTTCCATGATGACCCAGCCAAGCCGGTTGCCGATGGCAGGTCCCCAGCCGCCGCGGAAATGGCGACCGTACGGGGCGGCAACGAAAAACAATACCAGGAAGACGACCCCGGCCAGGACGAGCCATCCTGTGATGAGGGACTGAAAAACGATTTGTTCGCTCATCATGAGCTCCCCTTCTATTTCCCCGGCAGTCTCGGAGAACGTGGAAGCCAGCCGTTTTCGGCAAACCAGTGAATGGTATCGGTAATGGTCTCACGGAAGGGCCGCGGCCGGTAACCGAGCTCCCGGGTTGCCTTCTCATGGCTTACTTTATACCGGCATTTTACCGCCCGCAGCGAAACGCTGGTATAAAGCGGGCGTCTACCGCAGGCGCGGTCAATTGCGCTCATCAGCGGGGCACCGATGGCGGCAGCCCATACGGGGAAATCAAATCTCGGTGCCGGTACCCCGGTGATCTCTTCCACAATCGTGGCAACCTCGCGCAGTGATGCCCAGTGTCCGGAAAGGATATATTTGGCTCCGGGTGGGGCTATCTCCTCTGCCCGCATCGCCCCCTGGACCACATCGCGTGCATCAACCCAGTCAAAACCGCCGCTGACGAGGGCCGGGAGGGCCCCCTTTGCCAGCCTCAACAGCGCCTCGCCGAAGTGGGACGGCTTGTAGTCGTAGGGGCCGATGATTGCCGTCGGGCTGATGATAACCGCGTCCATCCCCCCGGCGATGGCCTTCTGCACCTCTCGTTCTGCCGTCGCTTTGGAACAGTCATAGGGAGGGTAATGGTCGGAGACGGCAAGCGGTGTGAGCTCGTTAAGCGGGGCATCTGGCGTGTTATGCATCAGGCTGTGGATGGAGCTGAAGTGGACCAGCCTCCTCACCCCGCGGCGCTTGCAGGCTTCAATCACGTTTCTGGTACCGGCGACATTGACCTGCTTAAGCAGTGTCCGTTCCCCGCCGAAGATGGAGATATGTGCCGCCAGATGGTAGACCACCTCGGCTCCCTCAAAGGCGGTGAGAAGAGAGTCCAAGTCGCAGACGTCGCCTTTAACAGCCTCAACGTCCAGCCCGGCGATAGCCCGGCGGTCCCGGTGAAGGAGAACCCGTACGCGGCGTCCCCGGGCAAGAAGGGCGCGCACGAGATTGGCGCCAACATGACCGGTGGCGCCGGTTACTGCCACGCACATTTAGCGTTAATTATAGCATACTA
>JAOAEN010000289.1 GCA_026416775.1 Dehalococcoidales bacterium | reverse complement strand
TATAAGAGACAGGAATTTCATCGCGCCACGCCGTTCCGGCGTGCGGTCTGGGAAGCCACACGCTCCATTCCCTACGGGGTGACGAAGGGCTACAGGTGGGTGGCAGAAAGGGCGGGCAGGGCCGGAGCGGTGCGCGCCGTCGGTCAAGCCCTTTCGCGGAACCCGTACCCGGTGGTTGTCCCCTGCCACCGTGTCATTGGCTCGGACGGCAGCCCCGGTGGCTATAGCGGCGGGCCTGCCTTAAAGCGGCTTCTGCTGCGTCTGGAAGGTTGCCTGCCCGGCACTTGATCTGGCCGCTAGGGGGACCGTTTGTCCGGGTCCAGCAGACGTTTCGTACGGTGCGCTTCGGTGCGGCGCTTGAGCATGTATTCAAGCAGCTCCGTATCAAAGCGCTCAATCAGGCCTTCCCCGGCGAAGCTGTAGTAGCGGTTGTCACCGATGATGATGTGGTCCAGCACCCGCAGGTGTAAAAGCCGTGCCGCATAGACGAGCTCGCGTGTGAGCTCGCGGTCGCTTTCGCTTGGCTCGGGGTTGCCGGAAGGATGGTTGTGGACGAAGATAAGCCCGGCGGCTTTATGTCGGATTGCTCCTTCTATGACCTCGCGCGGGGAGACCAAGGCGCTGTCGACCGTACCCTGGGCGATGTCAGCCGTCTCGATGATCTGGTTCTGGCTGTTGAGGTAAAGGACCTTGAAAAGCTCCTTCTTGAGCCCGCGCATGGCATGGTAGAGGTAGTCAAAGACTTCCTGCGAGGAATGGAGGAACGGCTGCTCCAGAATTTTTGACCGCAGATATTCCCGGGCAACTTCCTGCACGAGCCTGATCCCGAAGGCGTTGTGGGGCCCGATGCCCTTGATTTCCTGCAGCTCTTCGGGCGTTGCCTCAAGCACGCCGCGCAGTGTCCCGAACTTCTTGATGGCTTCCTTGGCGGGGGCTTTACAATCGCGGCGGGGTGTCCCTAGGCTGAGCAGGAGCTCCACGACCTCATAGTCATGAAAGCTAGAAAGCCCGGACCTGAGGAATTTTTCCCGTAGCCTTCTGCGGTGCCCCTGCCGGGGGTCTTCGGGGTTGTTTTCTGCGTTCGCCATAGTGGCCTTATCAAGTTACCATATCCGGGCACGATGCTGTCAAGAAGGTTGCCGGCGTGTCACGCTGTGGCTTTTGTACCTTCCTCACTCCCTTTATACCCCCTCTTTCGCTAGGGGGCACCGGTGATGGCTTATATGGTGATGCGAGAAAGAAGGCTTTGCCGCCTTTTAATAGCGGCTTTTCCTTCCAAGGGGATCGACCTATGCATGCCCGAAGACAGAGCAGGGACAGGAAAAGCGGTGCTGGCCACCAGAACGGTTCCTGACTATCTTTGGTTATCAGTGCGCACC
>JAOAEN010000288.1 GCA_026416775.1 Dehalococcoidales bacterium | reverse complement strand
CCCGCCGGCAACGCGGAAAAGATGGCCCACCGCCTGCCCGTCGGCCATCACCTGCAGGTGCCCCTCAAGCCCGGCGGTATCACGCCCGGTACAGGCTCCCAGCAGCCCGCAGCCATATCCGGGAGACAGCGGCCTCTCGGCTACGGTATAGATTTCGGTGCGGTTACATGTGGAAAGGAGAACGCCACAGCCCACCACACCGCGAAGCCGGCTGAGCGCCTCAGGCAGTTGTGCGGTGCCCACTGCTACCTTCTCACGCACCGCCACCGGCGCCGAACGGTGGTCCACCCCCACCATGATGATGTGCATGGTTTACTTTTCCTTCTTCCCTTCTGCAAGCCTGCTGAAAAGGGATGATGCGGCCCGTTTCCCCTCGCCCCTTCTTATCAGCTCAAGCAGAACCTCAAGATCAAGCGCCTTCTGCCACATACCAGGGCTGACCCGTATTTTTCGACGCCCGAGACGGGAACGCACCCTCGCCACGAGCAGGGCAAGCATTGCGTATTCCTTCCCCAGGTGCCCCGCAAGCTCATCACGGATTTTCCGCGCCAGCGCCGGGCTTGTGCCGGAGGTAGAAACCGCCACGGTAATGTCCCCCCGGGAAAAAGCTGCCGGCACAATGAAATCACACTCCTGCGGACAATCTGCCACGTTAACGAGCACCCCCGCCCGGTGCGCAAGTTCAGCTACCCTGCGGTTTGTCTCCGGGTCATCCGTCGCCGCCACCGCAAGAAAGGCATCATTAAGGTCGCCTTCCTGAAATTGCCGCCCGCATACCAGCACCATACCCTTATCCGCCAGCTTCCTGAGGCCGGTACAGAGCGCCGGGCTGACCACCTTCACCACCGCCCCGCACCCCAGCAGTCCCCTCACCTTGCGCAATGCCACCATTCCCCCGCCCACCACCACACACACCCTGCCGCTTACCCTGAGAAAGACCGGATAGTATAAATTCTTTTTCTTCATCCCAGACACCGGAACGGGCTAGAATTCAATCCCCGGCTGGGCATGGATCCCGCTACGCAGGGCATGTTTTACCTCCTTCATCTCCGTGACCGTATCAGCAACCGCAATCAGGTCGGGGGGAACACCGCGCCCGGTAATGACCACATGTAGTTGCGGCGGGCGACCTTTCAGCACACTGATCGCCTCCCCGAGAGGGACCCAGCCGTAATGAAGGGGATAGCTGAACTCGTCAAGGACGATCATATCGTAGGCTGCGGAGTTTATCTTCTCCACGGCGGTCTTCCACAGCCTCTCCGCGTACTCACGGTGGCTGCCCGTGCTTTCCGTTCCGAAGGTAAAGCCAGCCCCCAGTGCGACAATCTCAATACCTATCCTCTGCAGGGCATCCTGCTCCCCGCAATCAGGCATTGCCCGCTTGATGAACT
>JAOAEN010000287.1 GCA_026416775.1 Dehalococcoidales bacterium | reverse complement strand
TAAGAGACAGGTCTTGGAACAACTGTCGAGCAACGGCAACGGCCTCGGAAACGGGTTGGGTGTTCTCTACCATGTCAGTTCCCAGCAACCTTTCTACGGAATCCTCCTGAAGGTCGGGACTCCCCACGCATCGTAGGTGATCTCATAGACCTTTTTCACGGGGTCTTTTTCCGTTTTCGCATTGACGGCATGGCTTGCCCCGAAACGCTTCGCCGTCTCAAGCTTGCTATCGCGCACGTCCACCGCGATGATAGGATATGCCCCGACATGAAGCGCCCCTTGAATGGCATTGAGCCCCACTCCGCCACAGCCCACGACGGCAACGCTGCTCCCCACGGTGACCTTTGCCCGGTTGAGCACCGCACCGAAGCCGGAGATCACCCCACAGGCGAGAAGACACGCCCGGTCCTCGGGCAGGTCATCCGGGACCTTCACTAGATTGACCTCAGGAATGGTGGCATACTCGGCAAAGCCGGCAACTGCCCCGGCATACTGGGTCACGCGTCTGCCGTCCTGCGTGAAATATTTCCCCGGGGTGTAGAGCGCAAGGCGGTTGGTCGTGCACTGGCTGGAAAGCCCCACCTTGCAGTAGTAGCACTGTCCGCACCCCTCGGGGATGATGCTCCCGATGACCTTATCGCCCGGCTTCACGTAGGTTACCCCTTCGCCGACTTCTTCAACGTAGCCGCATATTTCGTGCCCGCCCACCGCGGGAAGCGGCACCGTGCCATGCTCACCTTTAAAAGAATGGATATCGCTGTGGCAGATGGCGGTCGCCGCAAGGCGGATCTTGACCTCGTTTTTCCCCGGCGGCTCAAGCATGACCTCCTCAATCACCAGCGGCTTCCCGACTTCATAACAGAGGGCTGCCTTTACTCTGGACGGTTTTCCCATGGGCCTCCTTTCTTCACCGCACAGAACTTTCCGAAGCCAGTCTAACGAGTGCCCGTGCTATTGTCAAACGGATGGGCATTTCTGCGGTCTCCTTTGGTGATACTTACCTCACCCGTGTATTCCTTTCCAGCCGGAGACATCATCAGAAGCCCGCCCTCATCTACGGACGGAAAGAAGCAAAATAACGGGAGCTTTGAGTCCCAAAATCCACGCCCCTTCCACACAACCGAATGTATCAATCCAAAAAACCGTTTCTTGACAGTCCCCGCTTGCCGGTAATAATATCTCACAAGCACCGAAGCGATTTAAGGAGGAATACGTGGCCTACCGTATAGACGAGAGCAAATGCCTCAGGTGCGGTCTCTGCGTTACCCAGTGCCCGCACCGGGCGATCGTCGTTGTGGAAAAGACCGTGGAAGACGATGGGTTAACCCTCTACCGCACGATGATCGACCCGGAAAAATGCACCGCCTGCGATGGGTCTGTCTCTTATACACAT
>JAOAEN010000286.1 GCA_026416775.1 Dehalococcoidales bacterium | reverse complement strand
GCTGGGAACTAACCAAAGTTCTCTGGATACCACGGGGTATGTGGTGGGCTCCCAGATGTACCCAGTTTATATTCGGGACGCTGACGCTTTGGGCGTAGCTTCCCTTGCCTCTCCATCCACGGGGGATTACATGCCCGTCGTCATCATCGGGTTCGGCTTCATTTTCAACATCATGAACGGTTACCTCAACGGCCGCTATATCTTTACCTTCGCCAGCGCCTACACCAACTCCTGGCTCGCCGATCCCAGATTTATTACCGGGCTTGCCGTTTTTATTATCGGGTTCATCATCAACCGCGGGGCAGACCGGACACTCCGCGACCTACGCCGCACGGACGACGGGTACCGCATCCCGTCCGGAGGACTCTACCGGTGGATATCATGCCCGAACTACCTGGGGGAAATCCTCACCTGGCTCGGCTGGGCCCTGGCCACATGGTCGCTTCCCGGTCTTGCCTTTGCCGTCTGGACAGCCGCCAACCTTGTGCCCCGGGCACGCTCACACCATACCTGGTACCGCAAGCATTTCCCGGACTACCCGCCCGACCGCAAGGCCCTCCTGCCCGGGCTCTGGTAACAGCCGGGCATCAGTATTTCGATGCCCCGATCTCCTCCATCTTGCCGGTGACGACAAAGACAACGCGCTCGCAGATATTGGTCACCCGGTCAGCGCTGCGCTCAAGGTTATGCGCCACCCAGATAAGCCGGGTTGCCCGTGTGATCGTCCGGGGGTCCTCCGCCATGAAGGTAAGGAGCTCCCTGAAGACCTGATCATAGAGTTGGTCAATGGTATCATCCTCGGTGCTTATCTTCCGGGCGGCTTCGGCATCACGGCTGACAAATGCGTCAAGGCTGCGGCGCAGCATGTCCACCGTCATCTCCGCCATGCGCGGGATATCAATAAGCGGCTTGAGCGGCGGTTCGTTACCGATCATGATGGTGATCTTGGCGATGCCCTCGGCGTGGTCACCGATGCGTTCGAGCTCGGTGATGATGTTGAGCACCGCCACCATAGTACGCAGGTCACCCGCCATCGGCTGCTGGGTGGCAATAAGCTCAACGCACTTCTCCTCAATCTCAAACCGCTTCTGGTCTATCTTCTTATCATCGGCAATAACCTGTTTTGCCAGCTCAAGGTCGCGGTTTTTGAGCGCCTCAATGGCACGGGTAATGGCCTTACCCACCATGCTCCCCATCGTCAGGACCTCGTCCTGAATCTGTCTGAGCTTGCGATGAAAGTCTGTCCTGATTTCCATACTGCCTCCTCACACTTAGCCGAAACGCCCGGAGATGTAATCCTCGGTGCGCTTGTCCCTGGGGTTGGTAAAGATCTGGGCCGTGGTACCGTATTCCACCTGTCTCTTATACACATCT
>JAOAEN010000285.1 GCA_026416775.1 Dehalococcoidales bacterium | reverse complement strand
TGTGTATAAGAGACAGGTGTAAGTGTAAGGGGGATAAGGGGATGAGCATGCAAAATCAACCGGGGAAAGACAACCCAGGGTTTTCTTGGTTGTTTCCGCCGGCACATGAGTGTAAAATAAAATCGGGTCTGCCGCACGGCAGCCTTATTCTTTGCCATGAGCAGCACATCGCATCCTTCCCGCGGCGGGGATGCTGACGGGGTAGACAGAAGTCAACCCGCGGGCATCGCCGGCTGGAGCAGGCGCACCTTCGTCTCGTTCGGGAACCCGGTCTACCGTCTCTACTATCTCTCCATGGTCGGGCACTGGTCTTCCATGAACATGCAGATGCTGGTGCGTAACCTCCTTGTCTACCGTATTACTGGCTCGGGTGCCGTGCTCGGGGTGCTGGCGCTTTCCCATGCCATCCCGATGATCCTCCTCACGCTGCCGGGTGGTGTCCTTGCCGACCGGCTGCAAAAGAAGGCGGTTATCCAGGTCTGCCAGATTGTCTCCATCATCATCTCCCTGGGCACCACCGTTGCCCTCCTCGTTGACTATCTCAGCCCGCAAAACCCTACCTCGTGGTGGGTGCTCGCGGTAAGTGCGGTGGTGCAGGGGGCGGTCATGGGCGTGATGATGCCGGCGCGCTCGGCAATCATCTCGGAAATCGTGAGCCCCGGGCAGCTTATGAATGCCATCTCGCTCAACAACCTCGGGATGAATGTCTTCCGCATCATCTCACCCGCCCTTGCCGGCTTCCTCGTCGACGTCATTGACTTCTGGGCAGTTTATGCGGTGATGACGGGGATGATCGTCTTTTCATGGCTCTGCCTGCTTTTCGTGCCCCCCACTAGGGAGAGGACCGTTGAAGGCGGTAGCTCCCTTGCCGACCTTCTGGAAGGCTGGCACTATCTCCGCGGCGAGCGCACGATTTACCTCGTCCTCCTTTTCACCGTGATTGCCACCATCCTTGGTGCCCCGCAGGGGCAACTGCTGCCCATGTTCACCGAGGACCCCGAAATCCTCAACGTGAGTGCCACCGGCATGGGCATCCTCATCACCGTCTCCGGCATCGGGGCAATGGCTGGCTCGCTCGTCCTTGCCTCGCTTTCCAACCGCCGGCGCGGGCTCATTATGCTCTTTGCCGGGCTCGTCATGGCGCTGGCAACGGTCGGGTTTTCCTTCTCCAGGAACTGGTATCTGTCCCTCTTCCTCAATGCCTTCATCGGGCTGGGAAGCTCGGGGCAGATGGCACTGGGTAATTCCCTTGTCCAGTATTATTCCGACCCGTCCTACCGCGGCCGCGTCATGAGCTTTTTCATGCTGGGGTTCGGGCTGAGCAGCCTCGGGGCATTCTTTGCCGGGTTCATGGCAGAAGCCATCGGCGTGCAGTGGGCATGCGGCGCCCTTGCCATTGCCCTGGGCC
>JAOAEN010000284.1 GCA_026416775.1 Dehalococcoidales bacterium | reverse complement strand
TTGAGAAGATCCTCGTCATCACGCATGTGGAAGAGCTAAAAGATGCTTTCCCCACGCGCATCAATGTCAGCAAGACGCCGGAAGGCTCAAGGCTGAGTGTGGACTGGCTTTGAGACCGGGCTAGAGTTTTTCCAGTTTCTCCTTGAGGAGCTTGAGGTTGACCACGTCTTCCCGGTTGTATTCAAGGAGTTGCTCAAGGGCGTCAAGATCGAAGTTCTCCACGTACCGCCACCATAGCTGCACTGCCTGATAGCCGTCCATATCGGGCAGGCGGCGCGGGATCCCGAGCCTGCGCTCCACCTGCTTGAGCCCGCCGTAGAGGTTCCGGCGCCAGCACGCATACATCAGGTCGCGGTGGTCAAGCCTTGCCTCAAGGTCGATCCCGAGCTTTACCTGGATGAAGGGCAGGTCAAAGCGGCTGCCGTTGTAGGTGTAGAGGGTGTCCGTCCCGTCAAGCGCTTCAAGGATAGCGTTGGCGGTGATGTCCTTGCTGATGAGCTGGACGAATTCGGTCTGCTCTCCCCGACACAGGTAGATCCCGGCTACCGTCATCTCGCAGCCGAAAGGGGTAAGCCCGGTCGTTTCAATGTCAAGGTAGGCTTCCTGAGGCATCCCTGCCCCTTACGGTGGACACTTCGCGCAGACGGAGCGGAAAAGCGTTGTGCTGAGGTAGCGGTCACCCCGGTCGGGGAGGATGACCACGATGGTGCCCTTCTTCATCGTTGCGGCGACCTTGAGTGCCCCCGCCACCGCCGCCCCGCTGGACATGCCGGCAAAGATGCCTTCCCTTACCGCGAGCTGGCGGGTGGTCTCAAAGGCTTCCCCGTCCTCCACGGTGACCTTTTCGTCGATAGCTCTGGGGTCGTAGATGCCGGGGACGCGGCTTTCGGTAAGGTTCTTCAGCCCCTGGATGGAATGCCCGACCGTCGGCTCAACGCCCACGATTCTCACCCCCGGGATTTTCTCCCTGAGGAACATCCCGGTGCCGATGAGGGTACCCGTCGTCCCCATGCCGGCGACGAAGACGTCAACTTTTCCCCCGGTCTGGTTGAAGATCTCCGGCCCCGTTGTCTCGTAATGGGAGATGATATTGTTCGGGTTATCGAACTGGTTGGGCATGTAGTACCTGCCCGGTTCTTCCCTGAGGAGCTGCTGGGCGCGGTGGATTGCCCCGTCCACGCCTTCCTTTGCCGGGGTGAGGACCACCTCGGCACCGAGGGCGCGCAGGATGAGCTGCCTTTCGGTGCTCACACATTCCGGCATGAAGAGCTTTACCCTGTATCCCCTGGCGGCACCGATCATGGCGAGGGCGATGCCGGTGTTGCCGGAAGTGGGCTCAATGATGGTCTTATCCCTGTCTCTTATACACATCT
>JAOAEN010000283.1 GCA_026416775.1 Dehalococcoidales bacterium | reverse complement strand
GGGCCTGCACTGTTTGTGGTGTTCTCCCGGAAGGCTGAAGCTAGCGGGTTTTACCGCACCGTTACTGCCCGGGGGATGCAGGCTTACCTGGCGGAGACCGTCTGAGACGGGGCAGGCTTTGCGCTGTACTTAAGGATGGCATACAATAGAACCAATAACGCTTGAGCAAGGGGGATGTAATGGCTTACAAGACGGAAGACAACCTGCGCGATGCATTCAATGGCGAAAGTGCGGCTAACCGGCGTTACACTTTTTTTGCGGAAAGAGCGGAAAAGGACGGGTATCCCCAGGTCGCGCGCCTCTTCCGTGCCGTGGCGGAGGCGGAAACGGTACATGCCCGCAACCATCTCACCGCTTTTGATGCCATCGGTAGTACCAAGGACAACCTCATGGCAGCCACCATGGGGGAGCGCGAGGAGTTCACCTGGATGTATCCGGACTACATTGAAAAGGCAAAGGAAGAGCTGAACGAACGTGCCCGCATCACCTTTGAGTGGGCAAACCGGGTGGAAAAGATACATTATGACCTGTTTGAAGAAACCCTCAAGCTCATCCGCGATGGTAAGACCCCCCCGGATAAGGTCTATTATGTCTGCCAGAGGTGCGGTAACACCGTCGCCGGGGAAGCACCCGAAAGATGCCCGATCTGCGGGGCACCGCGTGATGCCTTCAAGCGTGTTGACTAGTGCCAGTCAGGGCTGGTACCGGAAGGGAGACTCTTAACCGGATCCCGATGGCCCGGGCTGCCTTTCTGCCGCCCAGGCTTTCACCAGCTCTTCTTCTTCACGGCGGCTACTTATTCTGCCGTCAAGGCGGGCTTCGCGCAGCTTCTTCAGCACGAGCTTGATCTCCTTGCCTGCGGGAATGCCGAGGCGCTTGATGGCTTCCCCGGAAAGTGCCGGTCTGACATGACGCAGGACGTTGAGATAGAGTTCAATGTGTTCGGCAGCCGTCTGGGAGCTTATGGCAATCAGGTTTGCGGTAAGCGCCGTGGCGCTGTAGCCGGAAAGAAGCTCGTAGATAATGCTCGGGGCAAGCCCCGTCCTGGCTAGCTCGTCTCTCTTTGCCCTGATTTCAGCGCTTTCATTGAGCATGCGCATGGTGGCCCTTGACAGGCGCAGGTAACCGGCCAATTGCTCAAGGTCTTTCTTCGGCATGCGGTAGCAGAGCAGTGCCAGGTAGAGGTCCGGCTTGGAGACTCCCTCGGGTAGCTTGTGTGTCCGCACCTCGGCGAAGGTCTCGCTGAGCCAGTCGTCCCAGATAAGGGAAGGGTGTACCCTGTCCAGAACGTCAAGCTCATCGGCGCGCTTGAGCGCCTTTTCAGGGACCTCTTCTTTAAGTACGAGCTCAAGTTCGTGACGGATGCGGTCGCCGCTCACCGTGGCAAGCCATGCCGTGCACTGCCTGAGGAGTTCAAGCGTTCCCGTCTCAAGACTGAAGCC
>JAOAEN010000282.1 GCA_026416775.1 Dehalococcoidales bacterium | reverse complement strand
TATAAGAGACAGGTCTTAGGCTGGAGAGGGGATACAGGGGTGAGGCAAGCACCGGTAACCGAAGACAATCAGCCCCGGTTTTAGAGGGCAGGACGACTTCCTCTGCCCTTAACCCCCTTTCATGTATTGGTAATGCAGCCTGTCAAAGGGGGAGTGTTTAGAGGGGGCGAAGCCTCCTCTCACTTTAATTCCCCTCTCCAGCCATAAACATAATGGGTTACCACCGATGCCCCAGGCTGGAGAGGGGATAAAGGGGTGAGGTAAGCACCGATAGCCGGAGAAGAGGGCTTCTTCGACTAACGGCGGAAGCTCATCAGGCATTCGGGGTCGGCGCTGTCAAGGTCGTGGTTCGTGAAGTAGGCCACGGCGGGGCATCCCCCCCGGCATTTCTCAAAGCGGGGGCAGCCGCGGCAGGCGGAGGGCTCAAGCCGGCGCAGGAAGTTGAAGACCGGAGAACCATCCCAGATTTCCTTAAAGGAATGCTCCCGTAAATTTCCCCCCAGGAACTCCTCATCCTGAAGGAAGGCGCAGGGATAAACGTTGCCTACCGGGTCAATGCAGGCGGTGAGCTTTGAGCCGCCGCACATGTCAAGCCCCAGTTCGCGGCGCGCTTTCGGGGCAATGGCGAAGAAGGAGTCCCCGGTGAGGATGGTGGGATCGCTCTCCAGCCAGCGGGCGAGTTCGGCAAGCTGCTGGGCACTCAGGCGGAGCTCCTCCCAGGTCTTCCGGGCACGCCCGGAGGGACGGAAGCGCGAGATGCGCAGCGTTGCCCCGTAGGCGCGCGCAAGCTCTTTGAGATTCGCAAGTTCATGGTAATTGCGCGAGGTGACCACGCAGTTGATGGAGAGGTTGATGTTCCTGCGGGCGAGCCTTTCGATGCCCCTGATGATGCGCTCGTAAGTCCCTCTGCCGCGGATGCTGTCGTTGACCCCGGGGCTTGCGCCGTCAAGGCTCACCTGGATGTTGACGAGCGGGTTTCCGGAGAAGGCGGCGACCGCTTCATCGGTGAGCACGGTGCCGTTGGTGCTGATGCAGGTAACGATGCCCCTGTCGTGGATGTAACGGAGAAGGCGAAGGAAGTAATCCTTGATGAGCGGTTCGCCACCGCCGAAGTTGATCTCGAAGACCCTGAGTGAGGCAAGCTCGTCAACGATCCTGCGGCACTCGTCAAGCGAAAGCTCTGCCGGGTCTTCGGTCTCGCTTGCCGAAAGACAGTGGACGCACCTCAGGTTACAGCGGCGGGTGATCTCCCAGGTGACGTTCACCGGGGCGGAGAGGGGAAAGTCACGGTACCGCATCGGTGATCAACCCCTTCTGCTTCAGGTGTTGAAGGAGCCTCTCAAGGCGGGAAATGACTCTATCTTCGGTAAGGCCTGTCTCTTATACACATCT
>JAOAEN010000281.1 GCA_026416775.1 Dehalococcoidales bacterium | reverse complement strand
TGTGTATAAGAGACAGCTCCACAACAACTCGCGCCCTCGTTAGCCGATAGCCTTCCCATAGCAATTGCCAGTATGGATGGTGGACGTGCTTCCTCGGGTGGCTGACCTCGGGAGGGTAGCACTGGATCTTCTTTTCCCACAGTGGTGCCTTGGCTGCGGGCGGGAGGGAAGCCTTATCTGTGAAGCATGCCGCCGGGCTCTCCCCTTTATCTCTTCGCCGGTGTGCGGGCGTTGTGGGCGCCCCCTGGGAGGGGGTGACTGTTCTGCCTGCCAGGACATGCCCGGGGAGATCGACGGTATCCGTGCCCCCTTCGTTTTTGATGGCATTGTGCGCCGGGCGGTCCATGAGTTAAAATACCGTAACCTGAGGGCGCTGGCACCGGTGCTTGCCGGTTTTCTGGCGGACTGTCTTTGCAGGTATACCCTCGGCGGGGATGTCATTGTCCCGATGCCGCTGCATCCCCGGCGGTTGCGTGAACGTGGCTATAACCAGGCGGAGCTTCTGGCGGGCGAGCTGGGAAGACTTGCGGGGCTACCTGTCGACCGGAAGGCGCTCAGGCGCATCCGCCATGCCCCGACCCAGGTCAATTCCGCCGGTCTCAGGGAACGTCTGGAAAATGTCAGGGGTGCTTTTAGCTGTTGGCACGGTGGGCTTGCTGGGAAACGCGTCATCCTTGTTGACGATGTGGTAACCTCGGGGGCGACGATGAACGCGGCGGCAGGAGCGCTTAAGGAAGCCGGGGCGGTGGCGGTATGGGGTCTGGCAGTGGCGCTTGAGTTATAAAAAGGACGGGGGACAGGAAATGGAACTGCAGATTGTTGCCACCAGTGTTGAGGTGACCTCTCAGGCGGAACAGTACATCAAGCGTAAGATCACAAAGCTCCACAGGCATCTTCCCGGGATCATTGATATCAAGGTGGACCTTGCGGCAGAGGGGACAAAGTCGCCTGAGGAGCGTTACCTTGCCAAGCTTGTCGTCAACAGCAAGGTTGCCGATTCCGTTTTCCATGCCGAGGGGCGGGGGGAAAACCTGCTTCAGGCGGTTGACCGCGTGGTGGATGTCATGATACGCCAGCTTGAGCGCTTCAAGGGCAAGCTCTACGACCGCAGCCGGACGATCGCCAAGGCCAGAGAAAAGGCGAGAGAGCAGCGCAGCACAGAGCAGGACACGGAGCCGCCGAGAAGGGTGGTCAAGGTGAAGCGCTTTGTCATTGATGCGATGACCCAGGAAGAAGCCATCACCCGGATGGAGCGCCTCGGGCATGATTTCTTCCTGTACACCGACGCCCAGGACCATGAACCGAGGCTCCTTTACCGCCGTCACGACGGTAACTACGGCGTCATTGAGCCGGAGTTCAAGTAGCCTGTCCGCTTGTCATACCCTGCTAATTTGTGGTATAGTTGGGCGAATGCCATGAAGAGAAGCATTTACCTTTACCTTGCGCTTGCCTGTTTTCTGGGCATCGTGCTCATC
>JAOAEN010000027.1 GCA_026416775.1 Dehalococcoidales bacterium | reverse complement strand
CTTATACACCCCTCAGGTTCTAATCGTTAAACCCAGCTAGAAGGGATGAGTTTTTAGAGGGGGCAAAGTCCTTGTTTATTCGCCTTCAGGGTTTAATCTTCGGCCTGTTTGAACGGGGAAGCTTTTAGAGGGGGCAAAACCCCTCTTTATTTCCCTTCATTGTTTAATCTTTGTCCATTTTAAAGGGGGAGAATTCAAGAGGGGGCGAAGCCCCCTCTCCTCTCAACTCCCCTCTCCAGCCAGAAAGAACTGCGGGCTTCTGATGATGCCTCAGGCTGGAGAGGGGACACAGGGGTGAGGTATGCACTAACAGCCTGGGGCAAACTGGGCTAAGTTTGGAGGGGAAAACCACTGCCTGTTTCTTACTCCCCGTCAACTGTTGGTGGTTGAGTCCGTTGCAAAGGAGAATTGGGCTTAAAGATGGGACTTTACCCCTTCAGCCGCCCTTCAGGGCAGTGGTGCTTCAACCCGTATTGACAGGAAAGGCAATTTCTGTGGGGTCTTCGGCTTGAGCTTTCACACCACCCGCGGGCAGGGAGGGGGCGCAGGCTATCCCTTAGCACTTGGTATAGCCGCATGCCGGGCAGTGGTAACAGCCCTCGGCGAAGACGAGCATGTTGGAACACTCGGGGCATTGCCCGGCCATGTTCTTGGCAAGCCCGTAGTCCTCAACCTTGAGCTTTTCCTCGCTGCCGATGTGCTTTTCCAGGACACTCGCGATGGCGTCGGCACAGGAAAGGACAGACCTGCCGCCCTCCCAGGAAACGTTCGGGCAGCGGATGCCACGCAGCTGTCTCACGATCTGGGCGACGTCCACACCGGAGCGCAGGGCAAGCGAGATGAGGCGAGAGATCGCTTCAAGCTGGGCGGCGGCACAGGCACCAGCCTTGCCCAGCGTGGAGAACACCTCGCAGATGCCCTGGTCATCATAGGCAACGGTGATGTAAAGCGAGCCGCAGCCGGTACTCACCTTGGTGATGGTGCCCCGCGTTTCGGTGGGGCGTCGGCGCGGTGCGCGCTTCTCCTCTGCCGCCTTTGTCTCCCCATCCTGCTTTTTGCCCACGGTAAGAACCTGGGTGTCGCGGCAGCCGTCGCGGTAGATGGTGATCCCCTTGAGCCCCTCCTCGTAGGCTAGCATGTAGGCACGGGCGACATCCTCACGCGTTGCCTCGCGGGGGAAGTTTATCGTCTTGGACACCGCGTTGTCCGTGTGGCGCTGGAAGGCCGCCTGCATGCGCACGTGCCACTCCGGCGAGATCTCGTGGGCGGTCACAAAGATGCGCCGCACGTCCTCCGGCACCTCTTTTATCTCGCTGAGGTGGGCGCCTTCGGCAAGTTTCTTCATCAGTTCCTCGGAGTAAAAGCCGCGCCTGCGGGCGACCTCTTCGAAATACGGGTTCACCTCAACGAAAGGCGTGCCATCAAGAACGGTCTTCGTGTAGCAGACGGCAAAAAGCGGCTCGATACCGCTGGAACAGCCCGCGATCATGCTCAGGGTGCCCGTCGGGGCGATGGTGGTGCGGGTGGCGTTGCGCACCCGGGGACCTCCCGGCACATCGTAGATACTGCCAGCAAAGGCGGGAAAGACCCCCCGCTCTCCGGCAAGCTCAACCGAAGCCTTGAGGGCTTCGTCGCTGATAAAGCCCATGAGCTTTTCCGCGACCTGAAGTGCCTCCTCCGAGTTATAGGGCACACCGAGCATGAGCAGCATATCGGCAAAACCCATGATGCCCAGCCCGATCTTGCGCGTCTTCTTCGTCATCTCTTCAATCTGGGGAAGCGGGAACTTATTGACGTCGATGACGTCATCAAGGAAGCGCACCGCGACCTTCACCGTGCGGGNAAGCTTGGGGTAGTCTATCTCGTAACCGGCCCCCTTCCGGCGCACCATTCTGGCGAGGTTGATGGAGCCGAGGTTGCACGACTCATAAGGCAGCAGCGGCTGTTCGCCGCAGGGATTGGTGCTCTCAATTTTCCCGAGGTGGGGGGTGGGATTTGCCGCATTGATGCGGTCGATGAAGACGATCCCGGGGTCCCCGGTACGCCATGCCATGTCCACGATCTTGTCAAAGACCTCCTTGGCATTGAGCGTGCCGCTGACCTTGCCGGTGCGCGGGTTGATGAGGTTGTAGTCCTTCCCCGCCTTTACCGCCTCCATGAACTCCTCGGTGAGGGCAACGGAGATGTTGAAGTTGGTGAGTGATTTCAGGTCTTCCTTGGCGGTGATGAACTTCAGGATATCCGGGTGGTCAACGTTCAGGATCGCCATGTTGGCGCCGCGCCGGGTGCCGCCCTGCTTGATGACATCGGTGGCGGTATCAAAGACGCGGATAAAGGAGACCGGCCCGCTCGCCACCCCTCCCGTGGAGCCAACCCGGTCGCTCTCGGGGCGCAGCCGCGAAAACGAAAAACCGGTGCCGCCGCCGCTCTTGTGGATGAGAGCGGTGTATTTGACGGCGTCGAAGATGGACTCCATGGAGTCCTCCACCGGCAGGACGAAACAGGCGGACAACTGCCCGAGCTCCCTGCCCGCGTTCATGAGCGTCGGGGAGTTGGGCAGGAACTCAAGCCGCGTCATGAGCCGGAAAAACTCCTCTTCAACCGCTTTGACGTCAGCCTTAGGATCGTAAATGAGCTCCGCCCCGGCAACGGTATGCGCCACGCGGCGGAACATATCTTCCGGGGTCTCAACCACATTGCCCTGTTTGTCCTTCTTGAGGTAACGCCTTGCCAGCACCTGAAGGGCGGTGGGCGTAAGGTTGACGCCGGAAGATGACGGGCTTTCTTTCTTGGCTTCAACTCGGGTAACCATGCTGGTTTCCTCCTCTTTGGGTGCCGGCTTTTCGGTGGTCAGGATCTCCTTCACCATCGCCTCGATTTCATCTTCGCTGGGCACCGGACCGGCCCAGTTCTGCCGGATGCGCGGGTCAACAAGGTCCTCCATGCCGGGCAGCGTGGGGACGAGCGAACTGTGCGCCTTCTCCAGCCTCTCGATCACCTGGCTGATCAGCTTCTCCACGAGCCTGCGGTCGCGGATACCCATCGCCGCCGCATTGTCCCACACGATGCGGGCAACAAGGCTGCGGTTCACCGTCTGGGACCTGCCACCATGGTTTGGCGTACTCATCACGGCACCGTCCCTAACTTCCTTCCCCGCCCTGCCCCATCATCCGGCGGGAAAAGGGGTAACTGGTCGGGCAGGACTTCACCACCCTTATTCAAGAGGCTATCCACCTCCTCCTTGAGCATGGTGATATCGGCAAACTCGCGGTAGACGCTGGCAAAGCGGATGTAGGCAATATGGTCAAGCCTCTTCAACCGCGCCATGGCCATGTCCCCGATGATACGGCTGGGGATCTCCACCTGCCCGAGCTGGTAGAGGTCGGTCTCAATCTCATCAACGAGTCTCTCCAACACCTCACCGGCAAGCGGGCGCTTCTCGCAAGCCTTGCGGATACCGTTAAGCAGTTTCTCACGGTTGAACTCCTCACGCCTTCCGTCCTTCTTGATGACAAGAAGGCTTGCCCGCTGCACGCGCTCGTAGGTGGTAAAACGCCGCCCGCAGGAAAGGCAGCTCCGCCGCCTCCTGATACCATCATCCACGTCACGCGAATCAATCACCCTTGACTCGGGATAGCCACAATAAGGGCAGTGCAAACACCACCTCCACATCCTGTTGTGTCGGGAATTTTACAATACCACAATATATTGTGTCTGTCAAGGGGCTATTACGGGCTTTTCGTTTCTTATCTGCTGTCGCTCCAGCACCGGCCTGCCCCTGTCCCCGGACTGAACGGGGGCAGCGGACTGGCCACGTGCTTCTCAGGGACTTACCGCTTCGCCAACCTCATCAATGCGGTGGATGAGGAGCTGCACCGGGACGGTCTCCCCCCTGTGGAGCGAGAGCCTGCCCTCGGGCACGCAGATGAGGGAGTTGGCGCGGGCGATTGCCTGAAGGCGGCTGCGGTGGCGGAAAAGGGAAACGCTGAAGCAACCCTCTTCGTCGCGGGAAATCACCGCATCTTTGAACTCTGTCCAGTCGCGGTGGCGTCCCGGAACATCCTCGGTGAGGCGGGCAAGGACGGTGGGAAGGGGGTGGCGGCTGTCCCCGCCGAGCTTTAGGATACCGGGCAGGGCAAGCTGGATGAATGCCATCTCGTTGCTGGCGGGACCCCCGGGAAGGCAGAAGACCGGTTTTGTCTCAAGGAAACCGAAGGAGATGCCCTTGCCGGGGCCCATGCGCACGCGCTGGAAGAGCCGCTGCCAGCCCAGCTTTTCCAGCACGCCCAGGACGAGGTCGCGTTCGCTGCCCCAGGCGCCGCCGCTTGTCAGCACGACATCGGCATCCCCGATATGAGCAAGGATTGCCTTTCTGATGGCCTCCTCGTCGTCCCTGGCGACGGAAAAGCGGCTTGTGATGCCAAAGAGCGTGAGCCACGCCTGCATCGTGATGAGGTTGCTTGCGTAAAGCTGCCCGGGGGCAAGTGGCTGCCCCGGGGCGATCACCTCATCTCCCACGCCGATGATGGCGACACGCGGTCTGCGGAAGACTTTCACCCGGCTCAGCCCCGCGGCGGCGATGAGCCCCAGGTAGCCGGGCATGAGTCTGGCACCCCGGGCGGCGATGACATCGCCGCGTGCAACCTCGCTTCCGGCGCGCAGGATATTGCGTCCGGGAGAAGCATCGGCGAAGACGAGCACCTCATCCGGCGAGGGCTGTTCGGTGAGCTCGATGGAGACGACCGCCTCTGTCCCGGGCGGGACCGGTGCCCCGGAGCACACCTTGATGGCGCTGCCGTGAGTAACTTCGCCGCTTAATCCTGAGCCGGCAAAGGCAGAGCCGATAACCTTCAGGCGCACCGGGTTCTTTGCCGAGGCCTCGGCGATGTCGGACGATTTTACGGCAAAGCCGTCCTTGAGGGAAACGTCCACGGTGGGGTAGCTCACGTGGGCGATGATATCCACGGCGGCGATGCGCCCGGCGGCCTCACCGAGGGCGGTTTCTTCCTCGCCCACCGGATGAGTGTGGCGGGAGATGATCTCAAAGGCCTCACGGTAGCCAACGTAGCCTTTCCCTTCATCAATCTCGTTGTTTTCTCTTTCCATGGTCAGCTGGCTCCCCCTGCCAGTATATTATCTTCTGAGAAGAGGGTTCAAATCTGGCCGGTTTCTGGTATTATTATCATGAGGGGTAATGGGGAGATAATCTCTCTCAGGAGGCCGGCACATGGACAGCCGCTGTCCCGGTCAGGATATGAAAGACCTCAGGTCGGCAATGTACCGCTGCCCGAGCTGCGGGGCTGAGGTGGAAATATTTTCCGATGAGCCGGGGATGAAATGCCATAGATGCGGTGGCTACGTCTACAGGGAACAGGCACCTTCCTGCATTACGTGGTGTCCTGCTGCCCGCAGGTGCCTCGGGGAGGAACGCTGGAAGGCGCTACTGGGCGGCGGGGGATGACGGCTGACCGGCGAGTTTTTTCCCCAGGGTATAAGCATCGGCAAGGGCGGTGGGATGTCCCTTGATTTCCCCCTTTTTGTCCACCCCCCTCACGAAGAGCTCGGCGGTGTAGTCGGCATTGATGGCTTTGAAGAAGTAGCGTATGGTGAGCTTTGAGCCATCAAAGAGCTTTTCCCCGCGGGTCGCCCCCACGGCGATGAAGGCACCCTTCTTGGCGGGTATCTCCATGTGGAGGATGTAGCGGCGCGACCAGAGTGCCTGGGAACGGCTGATAAGTGCCATGAGCTGGGGACTTATGGTGTAGAAAAAGATGGGGCTTGCCACGATGATGGCGTCGGTGTTGAGGAGCCTGTCGTAGAGGTTTGCCATGTCATCCCGCAGGGGACAGTTGCCGTCTTTAAGGCAGGCATAAATCTCCTGGCAGGGGCTTATCTTGAGCCTGGCAACATTGACCTTTTCCACCTCGGCGCCGGCGTCCCTTGCCCCTCTCAGGGCTTCGTCAAGGAGAAGATCGGTATTGCCCCCGAACCTGGGGCTGCCCATAAGTCCCAGAACTTTCAACGGCATCTCCCTTTCTAGCGGCGGTCGCAGAAGAGCTTTCCGCCCTGGGCAAGGTTCTCCTGCTTCATCTCAACGATGTCGATGTGCACCGCATCGGGCGGGCAGCCGATGTTCTTTACAATTGCCTCAGTAACGTCCTTCACCATCCCGCGCTTCTGCTCGATTGTCCTTCCCTCGATGATTTTTATCGTTACCAGCGGCATACTGTCCTCCTTCGGGGCAGGGTTTTATCGGTATTTTTCTCAAGGATATATCAGCGTGAGCCTGCTGTCAAGAAAGCGTCTATCTGGGTTTGCCTGCATTATGCTTGCCTCTTACCCATCTCAAGGGGTCGGGCTTGGAGGGGGCTGCCCCGTCCTGAAGACCTCGTCTCTTCCTAGCGTTTGAATTTGAGGATAATCATGATCACCGCAAGCAGGGCAAGGACCACGGCAAGGATGAGAGCGAAGATGACGAACACCGTCCATACCGGCATGGTCACCGTGACGAACGGGCCCAGTGCGGACGATGGTGGTGTGCCCGGCGCCTGCATCACGGCGGGTGCGGTCGCCTGAGCTGGAGCGGGGTGAGGAATTTTTCCCCCCACATCTCCGGCGAAGGCTATCTCTTCGGATGCCGTCTCCGGGCTTGCGGCGGGGACGTCCTCCTTCAGGGGCGGGGGTGCGTTTTCGGTAACAAACATGCCGATCTCGCTCCAGGCGCTATAGGTGCCGCCGCAGCATGCCCTCACCTTCCAGTAGTAGGCTGTGGCGTAGTCCAGGCTAACACTGCACTGCCAGATATTACCTTTCACCCTGGCGAAGACTGTCGCGTTGCCGCTTGCGTCCAGCGCCTCGGTACTAGTGGCAAGGCAAATCTCGTAGCTTTCCGCCCCGCTCACCGCTGTCCAGCGGAAGACGGGCCTGACGGATATGCCGCTGGCACCGGAGACGGGGCTCTGCGTGCTGATGGGAATGGTCTCGGTGTCCATGACGGTGGTGAAGAGCCGCGTTTCCGACCACGGGCTGAGCAGGGGGGTCCTTACGCGGATGCGCCAGCGGTAACTGGTGGCAGGGATGAGTGCAGGCAGGCGCACCGCGCTCGCCGTGGTTATCCCGGTGAGCGTGGCGGTGCCGGCGGTGAATTCATCGTCGTAGCTGCATTCCCATTCGTAGCTCGTTGCCCCGCGCCGCGTCTCCCAGTCCAGCATGACGTTTCTTACCATGTGGTCGATGACGGTGCCGAGCCCGCTTGCGTTATCCTGCGGGGAAAGTGGGCCTGGCGGTGAACCGAGCGTGTCCTCAAGCACCATGAGTTTCTGGTTGGTCGTGTCCACGGACCAGAGGCGGTTGCCCGCCTGCCAGAGCCCGCTTAACGTGGCATCGTCCTCAAGCCCGCGCGAAAACCCTTCAAAGACCGGCGCGTGAGCCGTGGGGTCAAGACTGCGCTCGATCCCCCGGCCAGCACCGGTGGCTGCGGCGTAAAGAATACCGTCTGCGGAGATGGTGAGCCCGCTTAGAGTCGTCCCGGCGGGCAGACCGGGGTGGATGTTCTCCCATACCGCATCTTTACCGGTGCGGGTGCGGTAGACCGCGTTGTCCAGAGTGGTGATGGCATAGACGGTGCCGTTCCTGCCGGAAGCCGGGTCAAAGGCGACCGTCACCGGGCTGGATGAAGCTGAGACCGCCCCGTTACCGAGCGGCTTGAGGCTGTTGGTGGTGACCGTACCCCAGTAGACCGAGCCATTGTTGTCTCCGGCAAGCACCATGCCGTCCTGACCGTGCCGGGGAGAGAGGGCGATTGAATAGAGCGGCTGGCTAGCGCAGCCGAGGCGACGCGTGAAGTCAAGCCTGCCCCTTTCCGAGACATAAATATAGGATCTGCTGCCGTCAAAGCCTGCGACGTAGAGTATATCCTCCTTCGCTACCTGCCAGGCGTCGATGGTGATCTCAGCCCCGCTGACCGGGTCGGTCGGGAAATAGCGGCGGAAGGTCTGCCCGCCGTCGCCTGACCGCCAGATGGCGTTTTTCCCCGAGCTCTGTCCGGCAAGATATAAGTTGCGGCAGCTAGTCCCGTAGTCCGGGCAGACCGCAAGCATCCTCAGCCCCTCCAGCCTGCCCGGGTCGGCGACAAGCACCCTCTCCCAGGCAGTCCCGCCCGTCTGGCTCTTCCAGAGTGCCTCGCTGCCCGGCCCGGCGCCGCGGGTGAGCAGGAAAATCGTGCTGTCCTCACCGTAGCAGGGGGAGGGGGCAAAATCAACGATGCTGGCAACCACGGCATCGATCAGGCTGGTCTGGCTGAAGGTCCTTGCGCCATCGCGGCTCACGGAGAGGGCACTTTCGCTGCCGGTGCTGGCGGCGTAGATGGTGCCATCCCGCACGGCGAGTCCGGAAAGCTCATCTCCCGTCGGGCTTTTGAGGCTCTTCACCCACGATAGCCCCCCGTCGCGGCTTGTGTAGACCGCGGGGTCGTTCTTGAGCCCCGTCATCAGGAACGCTACACCGGAAGCGTTGGAAGTGCCGGAAGTGCAAAGTCCGCTTATGCCCGTACCGGGGTTGTCCTCATTAGGCGTCAGTTCGTTCAGGGCGGAGTCCCGGGGCGGGGCAGCACCTTCAAAACGGTAGAGCCCGCCGCCACCTCCTGCAGTGCTGATGCCGATATAGGCGCAGAACTCTTCGGGCAGGAGCTCGGTGGTATCATGTTCGGGAACGGCAATGACGGCGGAGACTGCCAGGCTGTCAAGCCGGGCGCCGCCGATAAGTCCGTTCCAGCCCGTCGTTGCCGTTCTGGTAAGGACGCAGGTCCTTATTTCGTCGGTTGCCACCGTTACGATGAGGTAGTCACCTTCATATTCGGTGGTAGCCAGGCTTATGGTATCGTAGCCGCCGATGCCGGTATCCACCCAGCGGGGAATAGCCTCATTGCCGTTGCGTGCGTAGACGCCGCCGAACTCACCGGGGTCATCGTCCCTCGTGCCCACGATGAGGACATCGCGGTTGTTCCAGCATGTGACCGCAATCGCCGTGATGGTACCCGTGCCCGCCCATGGCCCGTCTGGTAGCTCAAGAAAGGTGTCTCCGCCGTCAGTGGAGACGAAGACGTCATCCGTGGTGGCATAGTAAATGTTACCTGCAGCAGTATGAGACACCGCAAGAGCGGTGACGGCGGACTGCACATCGCCGGGGTGCTCCCAACTCAGGCCCCCGTCTCTTGAGCGGAAAAGGCTGTATGCGGCGCCGCTTACCACCGCGTAGAGCGTGCCATCGCCCGCCACGACAAGACTGCTGATATCAGCGCCGGCGCTGAGCACCCAGTTGCCGTCTTCGCCCTCGGCAGGGATATTGACGGCTGTCCACTCCAACGTACCATCAGCCACCGCAGGAGTGGCGGCCGGTGGTGCCGTGCTGAGAAAGAGGGTGAGAAGGATAACCGTGAAGCAGGCCAGGCGATGACGGTGACTGTCCTTCATAATTGCCGTATGGCCAATTTTACCGGAAGGCGAACGGCCGAGTCAATCTTGCACCTGAGAGGCTCAGCCGCGAAGCGTCCTAGCGCAGGAGTTTCCGTTTTTCAAGCTCGTCGGCGACGTCCGTAAGCCCCAGCTCTTCAAGCTTCATGCGCTTCGGCAGCCCGCTCGGGATGTCCCAGCCGCGCAGGGCGTAGTACTCGTCCTTCATTTTTTCAAAATCGGCGCGGTCAAGCCTTGCTCCCCTGCGGGAGACAACCTCACCGTCCCTGCCCGGCACCGTGAGGTCAGGGTTGAAGAAGACGTAGCCGAGCGGTTCATCGTGGACAAAATCGGGCAGACGGTCGCCGGACCGACCGCCCCATCCCTCCCGCAGGAGTATCGCCCGCTGCAGGTTGCATACCCGCTCGCCGATATGGTTCAGGGCTCCTTCGTCGAGGTCTTTTCCAGTGATGGCGCTGACGAGCCGGCTTTCCACCGTCGGGTC